>NZ_JAVXGL010000037.1:0-19180 GCF_036657415.1 Anaerorhabdus sp.
TGTGGATGGAGCTTTTTTAAATAAAAAACTGCGAGGCAGTTTTTTTGTTTCTATGAAAGTTCAGTGGAAAGAAAATGAAAAAAGTAGGCGTTAAGATTTGCTGAACCTTTTTCAGAAAAATAGATTATTAATCATTTTTTGTATTACTCAAATAATTTAGAACCAATTCGAACAATAGTTGAGTTGTGTTTCAATGCAAGAGAATAATCATCACTCATTCCCATTGAGCATTCCTTAATTATGTCATTTCCAAAATGGTTTTGTAACATCAAAAAGCATTGGTAAGCTTCTTCAAATATATTTTCGATTTCTTCTGTATTATCTGTATGCGGACCCATACACATGATTCCTTTTACTTGTATATTTGAATAGCTTAAACATTTTTCAATGAAAGGAATTGCATCTTCATAACTAAGTCCTGTTTTGGTATCTTCTTTGGCAAAATTAAATTGAACTAAAATAGGAATTATTTTATTAATGCGTTTTGCTTCAATATCTAATACTTCGACTAGATCTAAACTTTCTACTGACTCAATGCAAGCAAGATAAGGTAAAACTTTGTGTACCTTATTACGTTGAAGATGGCCAATAAAATGCCACTCAATATCTGCAGGTAAATCAACTTTTTGAAGCAATTCTTCTGCTCTATTCTCACCGAACATACGTTGTCCCTTATTGTAATAATACAGTATTTGTTCTTTAGAACGTTTCTTGCTTACAACAACTAGTTTTGTAGTTTTTAATTCTTTCAATAAGTCTTCATAATTAATCATATTTATCACCATAACCATTGTATCATGATTATGTTATAATTGAGCAGGTGGTGATAAAATATGAAGTGTGATTTACATTGTCATAGTCATTATAGCTTTGATAGTACTCAACCGGTTGAAGATTTAATACGACGCGCTAAGGAAGCTGGAATAAGTGTTTTAGCAATTACAGACCATAATCTAATAAGTGGTTCATTAGAAGCACTTAAACAAAATGAGGTAGAAATAATTCCAGGAATTGAAATTGATTGTTTCTGCAAAGATACAATTATTCATTTAACAGCTTACGGAATGGATCTTACTGATCCGCGTTTTACTGATTGGAAAGAATATTATATTTCAGAATTAGATAGAATTGGCGTATTACGTTTAAAGTTAATAGAAGAAAAATATAATTGTAAACTTAATGTGGATAAAATAAAATCATATACACATTTTGGTTATCCATATACAAATGTTGAAATTGAAAAAGTCTTATTTGAAGATTGTAATCATCCGGATTTATTGCCTTATCAAATTGGTGATAAAAGCCAAAATCCAATCGCTAATTTTTATTGGGATCACCTAGCAATTGGTAAATGGGGTTATGTTGAAATGGTATTACCTAATTACATCGATATTATTAATTGGATTCATGAAATTAAGGGTGTTATTATTTGTGCCCATCCCAAAGTTACAATTGGTAAAGATATGGATACAATCCAAACATTGATTGATGCAGGAATTGATGGCTTTGAAGTTTACTGTTCTTATCATGATGAAGAGTATGCTAATTTTTATAAAGAAATAGTACAAAAGTATGGATTATTGATGACCTGTGGAAGTGATTATCATGGTGCTACAAAACCAAATATTGAACTTGGACAAACAGGATATAATGAGGATTGTACACAAATCGTGGCAATGCTTAAAGAAAAAATCAAAGAAAAACACAATCAATAGAAATGTTGTATAATGAAGTGGGGTGAGAAGAATATGAAAAATAAAAAGTTAGAAAAAGAATTACTGGCACTTATTTTAACCATTGTTTTCTGTATAATTGCGGTTAGTATTGTACTTCTCATTTTAATAAATACTTTTAATGAAAAGAAGAATAACGAAGCACAAATTGTAGAAAAAGCGCCCGTCGTTTTAAATTATAATGCAAGTATATTCTATGGTGGAAAAGTAGATATAGATAAAAACTTAATAAAAGGATACACAATTGATAATGAAATGGATTTTTATTCGCTTTTCAGTTCAATTGAACCAGCAATTACGAATAATGATGTTTCAATCTTTGGCTTTGATGATGTAGTGGTAGAACCATACGATGGTAAAGGAGTGCCTACTGTATTGATTGATGATATGGGATCTATTGGATTCAATATGGTTGCGATGCTAGGGAGTAATACATTGAGCTTAGGTGAAGAAGCATTATCAAAATCATTCGATTATTGGGATCAACAAACAATGTATTTGTCTGGTGGAAGTAGAGAAGTTGAAGAATCAACTGAGATATTTACAAAGAATGGTATTAACTTTGGATTATTGTCGTATACGATGCCTTCAAATCTTACTGAGTTAACCATTGAAAACCCATCATTATTAGATATTTATAATGATCAAAAAGCACAAGATGATGTTATAAACTTGAAGAGTCAAGTAGATGTAGTTATTGTTTATATGGATTGGAATGATGTTGAAACAACAGAAGTAACAGGTGATCAAAAACGTGTTGCGAAACTACTTGCAGATGCAGGTGCTGATATTATACTTGGGACAAATACAGAATCTATTCAACCTGTTCAATGGATTGATGATACAATTGTTTATTATTCTTTAGGAAATTTAATAACGAACGATACTAGTCTCAACCAATCAATTGGATTAGTAGGAAGCCTTTTTATTCAAAAGACAGTTGTAGATGGAGTCGTGACCATTGAAAAAAGTCAACCAAAGGCTGACTTAATTTACATCACAGATAGCTTAGTGCCACGTGTGATGATGTTTGATGAATTAGTGGACGAAATTAAGAATAAAGATGAAGTATACAATAAGTATACAAGCATCATTACACAATTAGATGATTCTATTCGTGTGGGTGGTCTTAAATAAGTGGTATTTTAGGAGAACTTTGTGGTGGCACAAGGTTCTTTTTTTCAAGTGTTGGTAACACAAGTTTAAATACAATATAAAGCAATAACACTTCTAAAGGTAATAAAACTAAATTCTTTACAATACTAATTGAGAAATAGTAATTAAATCCTTTTGAAAAGAGCATTGAAGTCCATAAGGAACCTAGAAAAGCATTGCTGACAACATTAATAATTAAGCGTGATAAGAAAAGCTTTGTGACAGTGATTTTTGTTTGATACAAAAAAACTGCAAAGATGAAACAATTGAACATAGCACTTAATGCATAGCCAGGAAAAAATGCTCCACCAGGGAAAAGAATAAATCCAAGGATATCGGTTATAAATCCACTAAGTAATCCAGGGATTGGACCAATAATACAAGATTCAACAGCGATTAGTAAATAACCAAAGGAAATCCTTAAATTTTCTCCGATAGGTAAAAATAATCCTGCAGTTGCAACTTTAAGCGCAATGAAAATAGCCATAAGTGCTAGGTAACGAACGTTTTTTAGATTTTTAGCTGATTGTGTAAACATAAAAAATAGTCTCCTTCCTCCACAGATGTGAAGTCTTAGAGACATTTTCACAGTTGTGGGACAATAACTGTACCGCAAGTTTCCTTTTCGTCCATCGCTTCCCAAGCGAAGGCACTTAACGCACAATTAATGTATATATAACAAGAATATAAAAGATATTATTCGCTTTGTCAAGGAGAGTAATGTTTCAAGTTCATGAACTTTCTTTTATTTTGATAAATAAAAAGAATATCTAGGTCAAAGCGTGGTTATTGTGAAGTTAATGCCTTTATTAACTAGCTAAAATGAGGTAAACTATACAAGGTAAGGTGATGATTATGGAATTAGTTGTAACAATTGATGAATTAAAAGATATTCAAATTTATGCTGAAGCAGGCGCAACAGTCTTTTTGTTTGCGGATGAATTTCATGGTACACGGGTTGCGAAAAAGATGCAGCTAGATGAAATTATACAAGGTGTCCAACTTGTTAAAGAGTTAGGACTAAAAACAGCATTAATGATGAATCGTATTTATACGGATGCAGAAATTAATAAAATAGAAGAAATGTTAGTATTCGCAAAAGACACTCAAATTGATTGGATTTATTATAATGATCCGGCAGTTTTTATGTGTGCTGAAGAAATAGATTTGATTTCACATTTGGTTTATGAACCAGATACGTTGATGACGAATTCAAGAGATATGCAGTTTATCTTGAATCAAGGTGTTCATCATGCAGTTTTATCTACAGAGATTACATTGGATGAAATGAAAACAATGACGAGAAATGTCAATGGAAATACGGAAGCTATCTTATTTGGTTATTTAAATATGTCTTATTCAAAACGCCATTTAATACAAAATTATTGTGATGAAATTGGTATTGAAAATACCTATCAAGATGCAATGAATATGGTTTTAATTGAATCAACAAGAGAAGGCAGAATGCCGATTATTGAAGATGCTCAAGGTACTCATATATTTACAGATTATGTTTTAGATGCTTTTAATGAAATTGTAGAATTGAATAAAGAGGGTTTGCAAGTAGTACGAGTTGATGGTATTTTCTTAAGTCGTGATTGTATTGCGGATGCATGTCGAGCATTTAGAATGATTTTAAGTGGATTACCAAGTGAAATAATTAAACAAAAGTTTGAAGAGAAGTATCCGACAATTCCTTGGAGTACTGGATATATGTATCAAAAAACGAATTTAGTGAAGTAGGTGGCATATGAATAAAAAGATTGAGTTATTAGCACCAGCCGGTGATTTAGAAAGAGCAAAGACAGCTATTCGCTTTGGCGCCAATGCCGTTTATCTTGGAGGTAAACGTTTTTCACTTCGTTCAAGAGCGTCAAATTTTGATCTTTGCGATATTAAAGAAGCATGTGATTATGCTAAAGAACATGGAGCACATATTCATGTCACTGTAAACATGATTCCACATGATGAAGATTTAGATGGTTTGGAAGATTACCTAAAAGAGTTAGAAAATGCAGGAGTAACGGCAGTAATTGTCGCAAGTCCTTCAATTATTCAAGTAGTAAAAAAGGTAGCACCAAAACTAGAAGTTCATTTAAGTACACAAATGTCGACAACAAATTTAAAAGCAATTGAATATTACAAACGTCTAGGAGTAGATCGTATTGTATTCGCAAGAGAATGTAATTTAGAAGAGGTTACATTCATCGCGAAGAATTCTCCTATTCCAACAGAAGCTTTTATTCACGGTGGGATGTGTGTCAATTATTCTGGCCGCTGTACATTGAGCAATGCAATGACATTGCGAGATGCCAACCGTGGTGGTTGTGCGCAATCATGTCGTTGGAAATACCATTTATTGCAAGATGAAAAAGAAGTTAGTACTATGGATAATTTATTCTCGATGAGTTCTAAAGATTTAATGGCAGTTGAATTCATGTATGACTTGATGGAAGCTAATGTCGCATCACTAAAAATTGAGGGGCGTATGAAATCAGCTTATTATATTGCGAGTGTTGTCCATGCATATCGAAAATGTATTGATGAAATTGGGCTAACAGGACAACGACTAAGCCCAGAGAGATTAGCTTATTATGTTGATGAATTAGCGAAAGCTGAAAATCGTCCAACATCAAGTGGATTTTATCGAGGATTACCTACGTATCGTGACCATTTGTATGGTGTCAATGGAGCAGGTGTTACTCATGATTTTGTCGGCGTGGTATTATCCTATGATGAAGTATCAAAGACAGCTTTAGTACAAGTGCGTAATGTGTTCACAATTAATGATGAACTTGAAGTTTTTGGACCTAAAATTGATAACGAATCTTTTATCGTTCAATCGATTGTTAATGGGGATAATTGTAAGATTGACATCGCAAATCAACCGATGACAGAAGTTAGAGTTCCCATTCCATTTACCGTATATCCTGAAGATATGATAAGGAGAAAATAAGATGATTGTAGAAGGGTCACTTAGCGTTAAGGCAGTATTGCTTGCGAAGAATCGTGACGTATTAGAAATACTAGTTGATGAAAAAAAGATAGATAAAGATACTAATTTTATTCTTGCAAAGGCATATGAATCAAATGTGAAAGTAACGAAAGTAAAACGTGAAGAAATAGATGCTCAAGCAACCGGGAAAACACATGGTGGAATTCTTGCCATGGTTAGTTCAAGAAACTATCAACAACTTGAAGATTGTTTTGATGAAAATGCTTTTATTTGTGTTTTAGAAGGGGTAGAGGATCCTTTTAATCTAGGCTATGCTCTTCGTACTTTATATAGTGCTGGTTGTACTGGTGTTTTATTACCAAACCGTGATTGGAGTTACAGTGAATCAACAATATTAAAATCAAGTGCCGGTGCCAGTGAGTACATAAAAATATGCCTCAGTGATGATTTAGCCAGTGATATACGACAATGTAAAAAAAAAGGTTATACTTGTTTTGCAGCTATGAGAAAAGATGCGGTTTCATACTTTGATGTTGATTATAAAGGCCCATGTTTACTAGCAATTGGTGGCGAAATGCGGGGACTTAGCAGAAATGTATTAGAAGAAATTGAACAAAATATCTACATTCCATATGCCAATGATTTTAGAAATGCCTTAAATGCATCAAGTGCTGTAGCAGCAATTAGTTTTGAAATTGTAAGACAACGTAGAAAAAGTTAAACAAGTCCCTTCAGTCGTGTTATAATAATACGAAAATGGAGGGATTTTTATGAAGGAAGCATTCTATTTAAAAAATAATCTAGCGATTATTAACTTCACTACAAAATTTTGTAAAACATCAAGTGAATTGATTTCATCTGAGGGATTTGATCAGTTCTTAGACGCATATTTGAAATTCTTAATGAAAGACAATCAAGAACTTTATCTTTGGTTAACAAATAACGCTTCTGAGGAAGAAGTTAAGGCTGAATTAATTCGACTTGCGAAAATTACATTAGTATTGAGAATTGATGAAATTCATCACCCAGCACTTAATGAACCTAAGAAATTATTAGAAGTTATTGAGTCTATGTATCAATACTGGCGTAGTATGCAACGTATTTCAATTGTTTATTCAAAAAATGATGAAGGGCTACAGCTCGCAAACTTTATGGATGCAGATGGTGAATTTAATCGTCTAGTATTAGGATTATATCGTCGTATTCAACAAAAGGTACAAGGATCTAATAACCGTGTATTCCGTCAATTACAAGCAGGTACAAATGCAAGTATGATGTTAAACACATATGATTGGAATATTCCATCAACATATGATGTTCTTGCGAAAATACCATTTGTACATACATTGATGTTGAGAACACCATTAATTATTCATCCTAAGTCAAATAAACGCACAGGTACATTCACTGAAGTATTTGAAAATCCAATTCGTGATTTCGTTGATAAAAATGAAGACTGGATTTGTTTCCCATGTAAAGTAGGTTCATTATTGACTTTTATTTATTTCCATCGCGATTTTTCAGCGAGTGCAATTTCATTGGCAAACTTATTTGAACTTGCGACACCGGAAGAATGTACAGGAACAAAACCTGATTGCATTATGATTTTTGGAAATGAAGATGATAAAAAAGATACAATTTTCTATCATGACAAATCAGAAAATATGTGGATTGGAAAAATCTCATATGAAGATAAGATTGAATACTTTGGCTATTTAAAGAAGATGGCATTAACACTTCATAATTTAGCGATGATGGAAAAAGGATGGTTACCAATTCATGGTGCTATGATTAATCTTCATCTTAAAGATGGTACTAAAAAAGGAATTATGTTTATGGGTGATTCAGGAGCTGGTAAATCAGAAACAATTGAAGCACTTACAAATCTTGCAAAATCAGAAATTGATTATCAAGAAGTTGTATTTGATGATATGGGATCATTGCATATTGAAGATGGTAAGATTGTTGCACAAGGAACAGAAATTGGGGCATTTGTACGTTTAGATGATCTTGATCGTGGCTCAGCTTATCGAGATATGGACCGTTCAATTTTCTTCAATCCTGAAAGTTCAAACTCAAGAGTTGTAATTCCAGCAGCACCTTATAGTGTTGTAACTGCAAACCATACTATTGATATGTTCATGTATGCAAATAACTATACAGATGAACGTGGATTAAGAAAAGTGGATGATATTCATGAAGCAAAACAAATCTTTGTAGAAGGAAAACGTTTTGCCTTAGGTACAACACAAGAAAAAGGATTATCTACAACTTTCTTCGCAAATCCATTTGGTCCAATGCAAAAACAAGAAGAATGTACAATTTTAATTGATAAGATGTTTGATGAATTATACAAAGAAAATATCTTTGTAGGTGAAATATTCACATGTCTTGGTCTGCCAGATAAAGGAGACCATGGTATTGATGAAGCTGCTAAGGCTTTATTGCGACAAGTTAAAGAAAAATAAGTAGTGAAGCCCTATTATTATAGGGCTTTTTTACTTTTTAGTATTTTGTGTTAAAATAGTATGGGTTTGGGGGAGATAAAACATGCAAGTAAAATTTAATTGGAAGAAATTTTGCCGACATTTTCTATCAATACTATTATTATTTTTGGCAGTATTAATGATTAGAAGTACAGATTGGGCAATCAATACATTTAATTCACTCGATTTTTCGGAAATTGTATATCATTTGAAAGTTCCTATTGAGGGAACAAGTAGTACGATATTACTTAGCTTTTTTACGGATTCATTTTTGTATTCAATCGTTGTAACAGGATTACTATATTTTATTATTTCTTATTTTTGTTTGCGTTATAAAGAAAATAAATTATTTAAGGTTGTTGTGGGTAAGCAAATATTATTAGCCATTTGTGCATTTATCATATTTGGGTGTGTAGCACTTGTTAGAGTTAATGCATTAGATTATGTAGTTGCGATTACCACACAATCAACATTTATTGAAGAAAATTACGTTGATGGTAGAGATGTTGAAATTAAATTTCCTGATCAAAAAAGAAATTTAATTTATATATTCTTAGAATCAATGGAGGCAACCTATACTTCAACTGAAATGGGTGGATATATGGAAGATAACTTATTACCAAATCTTACTGCCTATGCTGAAGAAGGAGTTAATTTTTCTAATACAAAACAATTTGGAGGATTATATAGTCCTCAAAATACAACGTGGACAATTGCAGCAATGGTTGCACAAACAACAGGTTTACCTTTGAGTGTTCCAATTGATTCTAATCGCTATTATGGCGAAAAACCATTTTTACCTGGTGCTTACTCAATTGGTGATATTCTTGAACGTGAAGGATACAATCAAGAACTATTAATTGGCTCTAAAGCAGAGTTTGGTGCAAGAAATTTATTATTTACACAACATGGTGATTATAAAATTAATGATTATCATGCAGCAATTGAAGATGGTAGATTACCAAGTGGATATTTTGAATGGTGGGGATATGAAGACTCAAAACTATTCGATTATGCAAAAGAAGAGTTATTGGCTTTAGCGTCACAACCGGAACCATTCAACTTAACAATGTTGACTGCAAATACTCATTTCCAAGATGGATATTTAGAAGAAGCTTGTGCAGTTGATTATGATGATCCTTATTACAATGTACTGGCTTGTTCTGATCAACAAGTTTATGAGTTTGTCGAATGGATAAAACAACAAGATTTCTATGAAAATACAACGATTGTAATTGTTGGAGATCATCTAACAATGAATAAGAAGACATTTGATCATGTTAATAAATCAGATCGAACAGTATTTAATTTATTTATTAATAGTGTAGTAGAACCACATAGAACTAATATGAGAACCGCAACAACATTAGATATGTTTCCTTCTACATTAGCAAGTATGGGTGTAGAAATCGAAGGAGATCGCTTGGGATTAGGTGTTAATTTATTCTCTAACCGTCGAACTCTTGCGGAAAAATTTGGTTTAAAATATTTAAATGAAGAACTTTCACATTTCTCAACATTTTATAATGATAATTTATTATCGATAGAAGAAGAATAAACAACACCCTTTGGTGTTGTTTATTTTTGCATTTCATAATTAATTAGTAGTTGATTGTTAATAAAATTATCACGTTTGTTCAAAGTATGATATCCACGTTTTTCAAAAAAAGGTTTAGCAGTAATCGATGCATGGACAAGTATAGGAAGTTGTGTTTGTCTTTCTAATAAGTCACAAAGTTTCGTCGCAACTCCTTGATGAACATAGTTGTGATGAATGTATAAATGATCCAGCATATTCTTTTGTATGTTTCCATAGCCAATAATTTTATTATCTTTTACTGCTACTAGAGTATAGGAATTAAGAAGACGTTCATTTAGACTGATTTCATTAGTACAGCTAATCCACGCTTCAATTTCAGCAGAAGAATAATCTGGGCTATTTGTTACTCTTATTGTATTTTGAAAGAGTTGAAATACTTCATAACTATCTGTTTGTTGGTAGGCTCTTATTATCATGATTTTACCTCTATGTTTGAAAGTATAACATAGCCAAATTTCTAATACAAACAATGGTAAATAAGGTATAATAGGGCATAGATAGGAGACCAACTATGATTATTCAGTCAACACAAAACGAGAAAATAAAAACATGGGCAAAACTTCATCATAAAAAGGGAAGAGATGAAGCTAAACAATTTTTAGTTGAAGGTGAGCACTTAATACGTGAAGCAATCACACGTAATTGTCTAGAAGTACTTTTAATCGAAGAAGGTCTATGTAGTTCATTTGAAGGAACCACTATTGAATGTAGTCATGAAGTATTGAAAAAATTAAGTCAAAGTATATCAGGAACAACAATGATTGGTGTATGTAGAATGATTGAGACTGAGCTTGAAAATAGTAATCGAGTACTTTTGTTGGATAATATCCAAGACCCTGGAAATTTAGGTACAATCATAAGAACAGCACATTCATTTAATTTTGATGCAATTTATTGTTCTGAGGATTGTGTTGATTTATATAATGATAAAACAATTCGTTCTACACAAGGTGCTTTCTTTCATATACCAGTAATTCGAACTGACTTAGAAAATCAATTCAAATTATTAAAAGAAGATGATTTTACAATCATTGGGACTTCATTGAAAAGAGCAATTCCATTTGCCCAAAGTAAAGAGGAATCTAAAGTTGCTCTTTTGTTTGGAAATGAAGGGCAAGGAGTTCAAGATAAATATCTCGAACAAACAGATTACAATGTAAAAATAGAAATTAATGAATTTGATTCATTAAATGTGGCAATAGCTGCTGGAATTTGTATGTATCGCTACAGAAAATAAAAGGTCCAAGAAATTGGGCTTTTTTGTTACTTACAGGATTATTTATAAATGTATTTGACAAATATCTAACTAAATGTATAATTTATATTAGATTTAAATCTAATAACTTTGTTAGGAGACTATAATGGAGAATACAGGATACAAACATCTTTTAAAAAATAAAAATTTCTTGGCCTATTTATCTGCGAATGTAATTAATCGTTTTGGAGACTCATTGGATAGTATTGCGTTTACTTGGATTATTTATACAATTACGGGTAGTGCTTTTTGGTCTGCACTTATTTTTGGAATAAATCGTTTACCGACAATCTTCTTACAGCCGTTTTTAGGGGTGCTAGCCGATAAAATGAATAAAAGAGTTGTAATGATAGCTACAGACATTATTCGTGGTATATGTGTCTTATATATTGGTATTGGGGTTATGCAAGGATTTCTAAATGAATGGTCTCTCTTGGCTGCAACACTCATTATTTCTACAGCAGAAGCGTTTAGAATGCCGGCTGCTGCCTCAATGATTCCACAGCTTCTTGATATTGAAGACTATGAATATGGTGTAGCTTTGGATCAAGGACTGTCAGGTACAACAGAGTTAATAGGTATGCTTAGTGCGGGGTTTATTATTGGATTATTTGGAGTACAAATAGCAGTATTTATTGATATGGCTACATTCTTCATTTGTGCATTTATTCTTCTCTTTGTAAAGCTCAAACCGATTGAAAAGAAAGAAACACTCAATTTGAATTACTTTGAAAACTTAAAAGCAGGATTTAGATTGGTTAAAACAAATCATTTAATTATGTACATGATTTTTCTTGCGGTTTTCTTAAATGCACTATCAACTCCCTTCAATTCTTTACAAGCACCTTTAGTGAGTGAGATATTACATGCAAAAGAAATTATGTTGTCAGTCATAGGAATAAGTTTTGCGACAGGAGGAATATTTGGTTCTTTCTTATTTCCTAAGATAAATGAACGTGTTCATAATGTTGTTATGGTGAAAGCAGGAGGATTATCTTTAGTCTTGATGTATTTGTGCCCAGTCTTAATTGGAAATTTCATACAAAATGAATTAGTTCGCTATATCCTAGTATTCATTTATGGGGTAGGTGTAGGTGTTTGCGTTGCACTTATTAACACATTTATTGGGGTTATCACGGTTAAATCAATAAAACCAGAATTCTTAGGAAGAGTAAAATCAATTTTGGGTGCATTAGCAGTTGCTTCTATGCCAATCGTATCATTTATAATAAGTGGACTTGTCTTTGTCTTTTCAACCGAAGTAATCTTTGTAGCAACAGGATTATTAAGTTTAGTTTGTTACTTCACTATTTGCAGTAAAAAAACGTATAATAGAATGGTAAAAGTAGAGGATATGCAGGATGAAGATGGAAATAATTGATAAAATATCATATGCCACAGAAGCTTCACTATTATGTGTAGGATATGTTAACGGTAAATCAAATAATGAAATAATTGATAGAATACTAAAAAAAGAAAAAAATCCATTAGCTAAACAGTATACCAAAACAATCCTTAAAATTATGAATGAAGTCAATGAATTACAGAGTGGATATCATGACATCCTTGAAAAGTATTATCAAAAAATACCAGGATTAGAATGTACAATAATTGAATCACTTTTTATTGATTTATATGAAAAGCGTTGTAATTCTTTAGAAGAGTATGAAAAACAATTATCTAAGTTGAATCAAGAAGAAATAAATTATATTTTGATGAATAATTTAAATAATGAAATCTTCTTAAAAGATATAAATGTAGTAACTACAAGTGAGTTATTTAAAGTAATTAGACAGCTTAATATTGAGGATAAAATGCAATTGTTACTTATTGATATCGCTATAAACTGGCAAGAGCACTTGGAAGTATTAAAACCACTCTTTACAAAAATAGTAAAATTGCTAAAAAAATATACCAAAGAATTAAATGAAATTAATCAATTTGGAATCACAAATATAAAAGCACAAAGTAATTTGTTGGCACAATTAGAGAATGCAGCTTCATTTCGCTTTGATGATATAACACAATATGAATTTGAAATAGGAACAATGATATTTCAACCTTTCTTTGTAACTATGAAAATATCAAATAATGAGAAACAAGTATTTCTAAATTATGGTGCATTATTTAATTTTGAATATGTTGCGATAAAAAAAGAATTAACGAAGGAAAACATTTTAGAGTTAACTAAAATACTAGCTGATCCAACAAAATTAGAAATATTGAAACTACTAGCGAAAGGTCGTGCATATGGAAAGGAAATCGTTGATGAAACGGGTTTAACACCTGCAACAATTTCACATCATATGCAAGCTTTAAATCATGCGAATTTTGTAAGTGTCCATTTGGAAATGAATAAAACATACTATCAAATAGAAAAAGATAATATTCTGTTAGGGATTAACCGAATAAAGGATTATATTGAAGAACTTTAAAGAGCGTAAGCTCTTTTTACTTTATTGGCATAAGAGTAATGGGGATTTAAAGTTGTAATTGTCAAAAAATCATGATATTATGATAAAAATTATCGTAAAACAATAATTTTAGGGGGTAAATATGAAATCTAAGGCACATCTCATCATTTTATTCATAGAAAGTATTTCATGTATTGTGATGGTATTTGGTCGTTTTTCAATACCAAATCCATTTGCAACAGTCATTTCTTTTCCATTTGTACAAATTAGTGGATTACTTAGAGGTTTATCCTTATCAAGCACTTTTGGAAATATCATGGCAATTATTCTTTATGTTTTATTATGCTTTAGTCCATGGCTCTTATTTATTGGTAAAAGAAGAACCCGCGTATTGGAAGATCAGTTAATTATTATTTTACCTTTTGTTCTTTTGTATGCAATTTATCAAATGATTAATCCAAGTGCATTATTTTTATTTAATAATCTTGCGATGAATAATGCTATTTTAGGCTTATTGATTTATTCCATAATTTTTAGTTATTTCATATTAAGAGCAGTTCGGAAGTTTTATACAAAGACTACGACAAAATTAATTGATTATTTATTAATTGTATTTGTAATTGTGAACGTTACTTTAGTGTTCCAAATAGTTTATCAAGGATTATTTGATGCATATCAAACATTCCAATCGATGCAAATCAATAATTCAGGGTATACAGAACTTTTTAGAATTAATCTGTTATTTATAGCTGGACGCTTTATAATTTCTAATCTTCCATTATTTCTTAATGTACTTATTGTTTATTTTGGATGTGAAGTGTTGATTCAATTAAAGGAAACAGGATATTCTACCACAACTTTGTTGGGCGTGAATAAGTTGACAAACTTTTGTAAACAATCCCTTGTTCTTATTTTATTTACTAATGTTTTCTTTCAAATAATTCAACTGATATTTGCGAAGTCACTTTTTATAGTTAATTCCACATTTGATTTTCCTATCTTTTCAATTCTCTTTATCGCAATTTGCATCTTAGTTACAAATTTGATTAATGAAAACAAAACATTAAAAGAAGAGAATGAGAGTTTTATATAAATTATGGCAATTTATATTCAACTAGAGGAAATCCTAAAAGCTAGAAATATGACCTCAAAAGAGTTATGTGGAAAGATTGGAATTACAGAAGCAAATCTTTCGATACTAAGAAGTAATAAAGCGAAAGGTGTACGATTTGCAACAATAAATAAGATTTGTTATTACTTGAATTGTGAAGTAGGAGATATATTAAAATTCGATGGAATTTTGGAGGAACTAGATGAAGATGAGTAAAATAGTAGTAAGTCTATTGTTGATGGTTGGTTTATGTGGATGCCAATTAGCAAAAGAGGTAGTTGCAACAGGTGAAGATGAATTAATTGGTGTTTTCATTACGATGGAAAGCTTAAATATTCATGATTTTGAAGCAACATTAAATAATAAAGATGATATAAATAATGGCAAAAAATACGCATCACTAATAATGGAACCATATATAAATGAAGCGGGGCAATCTAAAGAAATGCCTGCATATGTATTTGAGGATTTAGAAGGTATACCATTCTTCAATGCAGAGATTGAAGAAGATGGAGAAACATATAGAAGTATGGCAGATACAAACGGATACTTATCGAATTTGAAATTAGCGACGAATATAACGGATGATTCAAGAGAATATGTTTTAGAAGGCAAACTTTATTATAAAGTTGGAATACAAGATATGGTATTTTATGCTAATCCAGTTTATCAAGAATCAAATGGTAATGTGTATGTTGGACAAGCAGCTGGTCTTTCAATGATGGTTTCAACGGAAGGACAATCAGGTTCCAATAAAGTTGATGCATCAATGACATTAACTGAAAACAATAAAACAATTACTAATAAAACAAGTGTTACAGTTAGTTATGAATCAATGTTTGAACCAATTAAAACTTCAATAATTGAAATGAATAAAGAAAACGAAGTTGTATTGATTAGTGAATATAAGAATAATATATTTCCAGATTCTCTAGACCTAAATAATGAAACTGAATATGTACTAGTAGAAACAACAAAACTTGATACTACTAATAAAGAGATAGTTACTCGGGAAATATTTTCTAAGAATGATGATTCAATCAATGTGTATGAACTTAAAGATAATGGACTAATCATTGTAAAAAATATAATAATGAATTCAATAAACTGAATTAAATCTTATTTCTAAGTGTTTGAAACTGATAGTTGCGGCTATTCAACGTAAAGTTGGTAGTGGCAACTGTCCCGCTACCGGTATATTTGTCTCATGAAGGAGACAAGTGTTATGGAAAAAAAGGGATATAAACACATATTAAAACAAAAGAGTTTCGTCGCATATGTATTTGCGAATGTAATTAATCGATTTGGAGATTCACTAGATAGTATTGCATTTACATGGATTATTTATACAATTACTGGGAATGCGTTTTGGTCAGCATTAATATTTGGTGTTAATCGGTTACCGACAATTTTATTACAACCTTTTCTAGGAGTTCTTGTTGATAAAATGAATAAGAAAAAAGTACTTATTAGTACAGATATCATCCGTGGAATTTGCGTATTTTTTATTGGTTTAGGTCTTATCCAAGGATGGTTAAATGAGTGGCATCTATTATTTACAACGATATTGATTTCAACTGCCGAAGCTTTCAGAATGCCAGCTTCTGCATCAATGTTACCTCATTTACTAAATGAAGAAGATTATGAATATGGAGTTTCACTCAATCAAGGATTGCTTGGAACGGTTGAATTAATAGGTCTTGCGAGTGCAGGCTTTATCATTGGTTGGTTAGGTGTTGAAAGTGCAGTGTTTATTGATATGGTTACATTCTTCTTATGTGCTGTTGTGTTATTATTTGTACGTTTAAAACCAGTATTGAGAACAGAAGAAAGCAATCAAGATAGTTACTTTCAAGAACTTAAAAATGGTTTTCGATTTGTAAAAAACAATAAATTGATTTGGTATATTTTGATGTTAGCTGTCTTTATGAATGGAATTTTCACACCATTCAATGCACTACAAGCTCCATTAATTAGTGAGATATTGAAATCAGGCGAGGCAATGTTATCAATTGTTGGAATGAGTATTACTATTGGAGGTATTTTTGGATCATTTGTGTATCCTAAAGTAAAAGATCACCTTTCGGAATTTTTACTTATAAAGGTGGGAGCTATTTCATTAATTCTAATGTATGTAGCACCTCTTATGATAGGACAATTTATTCAAGGTGAGTTATTAAAATATAGTGCAGTATTAATTACTGGGATTGTTTGTGGTATATTAATTGCATTATTAAATACCTATGTTGGTGTTTTAACAGTACAAATTGTCAAGCCAGAATATTTAGGAAGAATCAATTCGATTCTATATGCAATATCAGCTGCAGCTATGCCTTTTGTATCATTTATTGTCAGTGGTGTTGTTGTATATATTGGAACAAAAAATGTCTTTATTGGATGTGCCGCTTTGGCGATTCTATTCTATTTTACAGTTTGTAGTAAAAAAGTTTATAACAGTATGGTTGTGAATGGTCGCAAAAAAATAGAAGCGATAAATGAAGAAGTAATAAATGTGCAAGAAGGATAAATCAAGAATCATTTCATGTAAAAAGGGATAGTCATTTGACTATCCCTTTTTGGTTATTCTATTCAAATGTAAATGGCATATGAATGAATGAAGTATATCCATCAAAATAGTTGAAGAATTCTTCAGCAAAATGAGGTGTGGTTACAATTGCTTTCTCTTGTTTAATTGCATCATGAACAGAAAGATCTTTTGCCATAATTTCAGCAAAGGTTTCTTTTGAAGCAATTATTGTTTCATCACAAACAATGTCAGAATTGTGGTGAATTTCAAGGATTCCTTTTCTTATTTCAAGAATAAATGAATCTGTAGTACCATCAATAATACATTTTAGGAAAATATGAATGTTTGAAGATGCTGGACCATTAAGTTTTGGTTTATATGATTCAAACATGTAGTCAACAGGTAGTTCTACAATAGTCTTTGAAAAAGAAGGGAAACCACCATTTGGACCAGCTTGTGCGGCAATTGCATCAAACGCTCCTTCTAGTTGTAATGCACATGTCAAATACCAATTTCGCCATGTTGCGTTTTCTGTTAGATATCCTAATTGGCGAACAGCCTTTGCTTTAATCGCACGAATTTCCATATCGTCTTTTTTAATGCGAATAGGGTAGTTTGCAAGTTGTGAGCACCATTGATATTCTTTTCTGTCAAAAGCCTCTTCACATGCTTTTAAAACAGCATCACGGCCACCCATGAGTTCTACCATCTTAATAGCTTCTTCTTTTGGTGGTATTTTATTTAAACTAGCAGGATTACCATCAAACCAACCTATATATGTATCATAAATTGCCCGAACAGCTTGTGTAAATGTACCATAGAATTCACCAATCCTATCTTCATGATATAAGTGTGGTGGTAATTGTTTTAAAGCATCAACAATATAATCAGGGGTAAGACCATGATTAACTAAACGTACTGTTTGATCATGGGTATATTGTATAGCATCACGATAATCAGTAAGTAACTTCATGCAAACATCTTTGCCTATTACTGGTCGCATGTGTGCACCAGTTAAATACTCTGGTTGATAACTTCTTACTTTATCAAGTCCCTTATACCAAATTACAGCATCTCTACTTTGCCCACGAACGGTATAAAGATTTGGATAAGCTTCAGCTTGGATTGCATCTGCGAGGTGCATAAGTTTACTATCTTTCAAGAAAACAAGTAAATGATCATCGGTTTCAGTTGGACAATTAAATATTTCTAAATGAACACCAGCGATTGTCATATCGCGAGTTTCACCGTTTTTCATAGTAGTGTTTGGGGTAACCATTTGAATTGTTCCTTTTTGTAGTTTTGGACCGGCACCTTCATTAATAACCCCTTGTTCACCTTCTGGCAAAACAGAACCATACATCCAAATTGCTCTACCCATTCGAATATCTGCAAGTTGGCCATTAGAAGAAGAAACATTTTTCATAAAATTTTCGTGAGCAAGCACAATTACTTCTTTTGAATCAGACTGTTCTTGACTCACATAAGCCTTTGTACCTCCCCAATGATCAGGATGAAAATGAGTTATAATTACGGCTTTAACAGGTTTATTAGTAATTTTTCTAAATTCATCACGAATATGAATTGAAGATTCAAGTGATTCACCTGGATCTACAATGATGATTCCATCATCACCTTCAATCATAAGTGGATTTTGTAAGCCAAAACCAACAGCTGAATAGACATTACCAGCGACTTGGTATATTTTTTGTTCCATTACTTTTGAATGGTCAAGTAACCTTTGATTAATAAAGGGGGATGATGCAGTGGAAAATGCTAGATTTTTGGTCATATAAATATCTCCTTTAGATTAAATCTATAAATTAAGTATAAACACGAATGATTTAGAATGTCTAAAGATATAATTCTAAATTTTAAGTGATTAGGTACTAATATCTATCATTTTTATAGAAGGAGAAAATGAGAATATGTTCATTGCATAT
>NZ_JAVXGL010000038.1:0-19043 GCF_036657415.1 Anaerorhabdus sp.
CAATCTCTTTTTCTTTTTATACAAGATGGTATAAAAGTGATGGTGAGTGAGTTTAGAGTAAGAGAAGAGTATGTTATACTATGAATGAGCTAAGAGAATAGCGTGAAAGCGCTAGGGAAAAGAGAGGACTGCTAATCCTCTCTTTCTTTTCGTTATAACTACTCTAGCTCCATCAACCTATTTGTTCAAGTCTTGAGACTTTAGTAAATATAGAAGAATTAAAATGAGTAAGACAATTTCCATTATCTTCACATTGTAGAGCTAAGAGTTTATGTATAACGTTCCCATTAAGAAGTGTCATTAGGCACCTCCTAAACATTTATAGTCAATGAATTCTGTTTTCCTAAATAAAAAAAGGATAACGATTATCCTTCTTTATTACTAGATTACTAGTTTAACGACGTGAGTGTATTGATTGGACCATTTTATAGCGGTCAGTACGATAGTATTCAGTTCCACAATTGAAAGGGGAACCGTTTTTCATGTAGGCAATGATATCCATTTTGATTAGAGCTGTATTTATTTTAACATCGAGTTTAGATGCGACTAATTTATCAGCGTTAACAGCCTCGATTTTTTGATCTGCAAAGGATAAGATAATTCCTTTGTTTTCTAAATGAGCATAGATTGATGCATACACAATATCTATAGTTAAATCCTCACATTGAGCATAGTTATAATACTCAATTGCATAGATGATTGGTAAATCGTTGCTGCAACGGATACGTGTAACTTTCCATACTTTGTCACCAATATTTACTTTTAACTCTTTTGCAATATCGATATCGGCATCTACAAGTTCAAGCGTAGCATCTTTTGTGGAAGGATGAGAACCACGTTTCTTGAGTTCTTCGGTAAAACCTACACCCCATTTAAATTCAGAGTATTTAGGTCGTACGGAAACAAAGGTTCCGCGACCTTTTTCTTTAAATAAAACCTCATCTGAAACTAAATCTTGAAGAGCTTGACGAACAGTCATGCGAGAAACGCCTAACAAGTTACATAATTCATTTTCGGAATCAATCATTTGGCCTTCACGATATACATTATTTTCTATTTTTTTAAGGATATATGATTTTACTAATTCTGCTTTACTTATATTTTCCACTTTATCACCTAATTAATTATACCATTATGTTGAGAAAAGTGTACACAACAATTTGGTATTACTAAATGTATTGACAACTTGTAAATACATGTTAGAATTTGAATAGAGGTGGAACATGGAAAAAGAATTATTGAAAGTAATGAAAGGAAAAATGTTTGTATCTTGCCAAGGATATGATGAAAAGACATTTCATACAACTGAAGATATGGTAATGATGGCAAATGCGGCAGCTATAGGTGGATGTTTTGGATTTAGGGTTAACTCTCCAGAAAATGTAAAGGCAGTGAAAAAACAATTCCCTAATTATCCAGTCATAGGAATTTATAAAATTGAAAGGGAAGATTCTGAAGTGTATATTACACCAGATGTAAGTGCAGCAAAGGAACTAGTTGATGCAGGTGCTGATATTATTGCGCTCGATTGCACAAAGAGAAAAAACTATTTAGGCGAATATGGATGGGAAACATTACAGAAAGCGAAAGAAAAATTTCCTCAAGTACTCTTTATGGCAGATTGTGCAACATTTAAAGAGGCTAAGCTAGCAGTGCAATTTGGAGCAGATATTGTATCTACGACAATGAGTGGATATACCCATGAAACAGAGGAACGAAGTGAAGAACCAGACTTTGAAATGTTAAAAAAATGTAAAGAACAATTAAATGCTTTTATTATCTGTGAAGGAAGAATTTGGACAAGAGAAGATGCATTGAGAGCATTTGAAGCAGGGGCGGATGCAATTGTTGTGGGTACAGCGATTACAAACCCCAAATTAATTACAAAGAGGTATATTGATTTTTTAAAGGAGAAGAAGATATGGCAATAATTTTATGTAGGGTTGATGATCGTTTAATACATGGTCAAGTAGCAACAAGCTGGTTGCGTTCAAATGAAATTAATGTAGCTGTTGTTATTGATGATGCTATCGCAAATGATCCAATGCAACTTCAAATATTAAAAATGGCCGCACCAAGTGGTGTAAAAGTATATGCTCAAACCATTGATAAATTCATTGAAAAATATAATCAAGGAATATTAGATGACTATCGCGTCATGCTTATATTTAGTAATGTCTACGCGCCATTAGCATTAGCAGAAAAGGGGCTAGTACTAAAAACGTTAAATGTTGCGGGGATGCGTTACAGAGAAGGAAGGAGGCAAATCACTAAGTCAGTATTTATTAATCCTGAGGAAGAAAAAACAATTAAAAAATTAAGTGAAAAAGGTGTAGAACTAGAATTTAGACAATTAATGACTGATGCAAAACAAGAATTATTAAAACTATTGTAGGAAGGAGATAACAATGTTATTACAAGCTGTTTTATTAAGTATTTTAGCAAGTATTCTATCAATTGAATGGATGAATGGACATTTTGGGTTCGCAAGACCATTATGGGTAGGAACACTAACGGGGTTAGTTTTAGGAGATTTACAACAAGGTATTATAATTGGTGCTTCATTACAATTAATTTTTATGGGTATGAGTGGAGTGGGGGCTGCGGTTCCGCCAGATCAAACAATAGGAAGTGTTATTGCAACTGCTCTAGCAATTCTTACAGGTCAAGGAATCGAAATAGCATTAACATTAGCTGTTCCAGTAGCACTTGGTGCTCAAATCTTAGATATTTTCTCACGTACAATTAATTCAGGTTTAATTCACATGGCAGATGGCTATGCTCAAAAACGCGAATATGGAAAAGTAGAGATGTCACACTATTTAGGTATTCTTGTTCAATTTATTCGTACTTCAGTAATTGTATTTCCAGCAATTTACTTTGGGGTTGATGCTGTAACTGCAATGATTTCAGTTATACCAACAGCTGTATTAAGAGGCCTTGAAGTTTCAGGTGGTATTTTACCAGCAGTTGGGTTTGGTATGTTATTAACAATGCTTGAAGTTCCATATCTATTCCCATTCTTCTTTATCGGATTTGCACTTGCGACTTTTGGAGGATACTCAACAGTGGGTGTTACATTAGTTGCGGTATGTGTGGCTTTAGTACTAGATCACTATAATAAGAAAAACAAAGTTAACACAGAAGTAAAAAATGAATCAGCATCAGATCTTGATTCATTAATGGAATAGGAGGAAGAAATATGACTGCAAATACAAATATTATTACAAAGAAAGATTTATTTACAGTTTTTCTAAGAGGGATTGGATATCAATTCTCATGGAACTATGAACGTATGCAAGCACTTGGGTACTGTTGGACAATTTTACCAATTTTAAAGAAAATTTATAAAGATGATCCAGATAAATTACATGAAGCAGTAACAAGAAATCTTGAATTCTTTAATACTCATCCATTTATGGCTATGCCTATTTTTGGTATCACATTAGCGATGGAAGAAGGTAAAGAATTAAGAGGAAATATTGATGGCAATGCAATAAGTGCAGTAAAAGTATCATTAATGGGACCGTTAGCTGGAATTGGAGACTCATTCTTCTGGTTTACACTATTCCCAATTTGTGCAGGTATCGGTGTATCTTTATCAGCTGGAGGTTCTTTACTAGGACCATTAGTATTTCTTTTGATTTATAATATATTTAATATTGGGACACGTTACTATGGATTAATTTTAGGATATAAGTTTGGTAATCAATTTGTTGAAAAAATATCAGGTAGTGGCATTATGCAACGTATCACAGAAGGAACAACAATTGTTGGGCTAATGGTACTTGGAGTTATGACTGCAACAATGGTAAGTGTACCACTTGATTTTGTAGTTGGATCAGGAGAACAAGCAATGACATTACAAGCAATTTTTGATGGTGTTATGCCAAACCTAATGCCACTACTTGTAACTTTGGGTGCGTATGGGTTAATTAAAAAAGGTATTTCTACAACTAAAGTATTGTTACTTGCAATCGCACTTTCTATTCTTGGGGCAGTTGTTGGTATTTTCTAAAATATGGTACAAGTAATATTACTGAGTCATGGTCCATTAGCATCAGCGATGTTAGATAGTTGTGCGATGCTGTTTGGCAGAAAAGAAAACTTTAGTGCAGTATGCTTGCGTGAAGATGATACAGCCGATACATTTAAAGAAAAAATTATTCTTGAAATCGAAAAGAGCATAAATAAAAAAGAAGTAATCTTGATTACAGATATTCCTGGTGGAACACCCTCAAATATGAGTTTGCTTGTTCAAAAAAGTTATCCAGAAATTCATATTCTTGCAGGAATGAATTTACCGCTTGTCTTAGAGTGTATGATTAAATCTGATTTTGAAAATGCCACAAGCATTGTAAATGCAATTCTTGAAACAGGAAAAGAAGCGATTCAGGAATTAATATTTAAAGATGAAGAATCAAATGATTTAGATGACTTAATGTAATGTAGAAAGATGGAAGTGATACAGATGAAAATTGGATTTTCTAAAGAAAAAATAAACCCTTCCCTTCCCGTTCAACTTGGAGGATTTGCGGTAGAAAGAATTTCAAAAAAAATTCATGATGATTTATTCGTGAAAACAATGGTGGTAAATGATAAAGAAATATTCAAAGGCATCATTGTTTATGATTTACTTGCGATTGATCATTTGTTATTGGAAAAATTAAGTTTAGAATTTGCTAAAGAATATATTGATTTAGATAATTTTATTGTGGGTGTTACTCATACACATTCTGGACCTATGGGCACAGTAGATACAAAAAATTCATCTTCGTTAATGTATGGTAAAGATGAGATATTTGGTCCAGTTGATGAGACATATATTCAACATTTGGTTAACCAAACATTATTGTGTGTAAAAGAAGCAATAAAAAATGTTGAAGAATGCACGATTAAAAAAATTAGTTATGATGAATTCAATATTGGAAGAAATAGAAATTCAGAAGAACTTCAAGGTGATTCAAAAGTTATAGCTTTTGAAATCACAGGAAACAAAACTAAAAATTTATTCGTGAATTATGCCTGCCATCCAACGGTGCTCAATCATACTAATCTTGAGGTAAGTGCAGATTACCCAAGTTCAATTAGCAAAAATTTAGAAAATGATTATCATGTGGTTCTTTTTGCGAATGGTGCATGTGGTGATATTTCAACACGGTTTACACGAAAAAGTAGCGGTTATGAAGAAGTTCAACGCTATGGAGAATTATTTGTAGAACATTTTAAAACTAAGAGTAAAGTCGAAATAAAGCATGAAGGGTTTAATGTGGAAAATCATTTTGTTAAAATGATTACAAAAATGCCACTTCCATTAGAAGAAACAATTAGAAACATCGAAACTACAAGACAAAAAGTAATTGAAGCAAAAGCAAATGGAGTAACAGGAAAACAACTTAGATTAATCGAAGCACTAAGTGAAGGTGCTAATGCCGATTATGTTTACTCAAAATATTACAATAATATTAAGGAGACAGAAATAAAAGTCACACTTGTTGATTTTTGTGGTCAATTATTCATAACAGTACCGGGTGAAATATTTTCAGAATTAACGAATACTCTTCGTGAAAAAGAAGATATTGGAATACTCGGATATACAAATGGATATCTTATGTATATTACAAATGAGAATGCTTATAACAATCGCTGGTATGAAGCACTAAGTAGCCCATTTGAAAAAGGTCAGGGAGAGTATTTGGTAAATGAGATTCGCAACATTATCAAAACATACAAGGAGAAAAATAAATGAAGAGTGGATTAAAATATTTGAATTATGTACAAGAAAAAATGAGCGAGTTGATTGAAACTCAAACTGATAAAATAGAAGATGCGGCAAAGCTTGTTGCGGAATCATGTTTGAAAGATGGAAGATTCTATGTGTTTGGATCAGGACATTCTCACATGGTTGCGGAAGAAATTTATATTCGCGCGGGTGGATTGGCTTTTGTAAAAGCGATTCTTCCACCAGAATTAATGCTTCATCAGATGCCGAATAAGAGTACATATCTAGAGAGATTAGATGGATATTCTACTGCAATTCTAAATTTATATAAAGCAGATGAAAATGATACAATTATGATTATTTCAAATTCAGGAAGAAATAATGTGCCAGTAGAAATGGCACTCGCTGCAAAAGAAAAAGGGATGAAAGTTATAGCTTTAACTTCAGTACGTCACTCAAGTAATTGTACATCACGTCATAAATCTGGGAAAAACTTGTATGAAGTGGCTGATATTACGATTGATAGCGGAGCTGAAAAAGGTGATGCAGCATTTTTAGTAGAAGGTTGCGAAACACCAACAGGACCAATTAGCGATGTAATGGGAATTGCAATTGCGCAAGCATTGATTGCTGAAACAATAGATGTATTAGTTACTAAAGGGATGAATCCACCAATTTTTAAGAGTTCTAATGTTGATGGAGCAGATGACTATAATGATCAATTGTTTGACAAATACTATGGCTATTGGAAATAAAATAATTTTATTGTGTGAGGGGGATACATCGAAGATGTTTCCCTTTGCAATTCATGAGCTTGCTTGCCAAATGCCAGTAGGCAATCGAAGTCATCTTACATCCCTTATTTATACATGCAAGAAATATTCGAAAGAAATAGTAGTAATAGCTCCTAAAAATGATCGCTTAATCGCAGAAGTATCTGCATGTGAAGTTCAATTTATTGAAAAAGAAAATAATTATTTAAAACAGATTTATAAGGTATGTGAGAGTGATGAAAGAGTTGTTATCATTAAAGCTGAATCAGTTTTCTCAAAAATAGACTTGGATATGCTATTTTCAAAGACTGAAAATTGCATAGCGATAAAACATTTAGAGAAATATGAAAATGCTATGGATCATATCTGTGTTGAAGTTAATCAAAATACAATAATGAATTTTATTGGACATCCGAGAGTACATTATTCAACATTGAAAGTATGTGGATTCATGATATTGGATCGAGATGTAATCCGTTTTTTCAAAGATGCAGGTATCGGTTTTCATAATATTAACTGTGGACAAATGCCAATCGAAAAATATTTTGTAGAAGAAGCCTTACAAAATTATGTTGAACAAGGAAATCAACTTAATGCAATATGGATAGAAAATGATTATGATGAACTAGTATTTCCATGGGATATTAGAAAAGCAAATTTTAACTATTGTAAAAATGTTGTCGGAAATTTAAATCAATCAATGATTGATGATACAGCTAGTATAGATGACTCGTGTTTGATTGAAGGAAATATTATTGTGGGAAAAAACATAATCATTCATCAAAATGTAATCATTGAAGGAAATTGTATTATTGGGGATCATGTAATCATTGAGAAGAATGCCGTGATTCAAAAAAATTGCGTAATAGGATCAGGAAGCAAGATTCAATATAGTTGTAAGGTGGTTGATCACACAGTAATTGGGTCAAATAACAAAATAGGATTCACAGCAGAGGTTGCTGGAGTTACTTTCGATGGAGTAGCGGCTGTGCATAATTGTGAAGTTTTTGGGGTGATTGGTAGAAAAGTAGATATTGCTGCAGGAGTACAAATGGCAGTAATGAAATTTGATGATTCATTAACTAAACAAAAAGTAAATGGACGTTACTACGCTAATGAGTATACAAATTCAATCTTCATTGGTGACTACGTACGAACTGGTATCAATAATATCTTTTATCCAGGCATTAAAGTAGGTTGTAAGAGTGCACTTGGTCCAGGACTTATTGTGAGTGAAGATGTTGAGAGTGAAACGCTTATTTTGGTTGAACAACAAAAAACAATAAAACCTTGGGGTAGTAACAAATATGGATGGTAACTAGAACTAATCGAAAACGGTTAGTTCTTTTAAAATTAATAAGAAAGTATATCATGACAGTGTTATAATCTTGGTATAAATGGAGAAGGTCATGGGAAAATCAATATTAGATATTATTAATGGAATTCCAAAAAATATTAGAGATACATTTGTTCCTGTTTCTTTTGAAGTTGGAGAACATATTATTGAGATTAATTCAGAGGTGAATCGAGGATTCATCTTCATTGAAGGTGCAATTGATGTAATGCATATTAACTCTAAAGATGTTTTATATACCTATTGCCAAGATTACAGGGCAAATTTTGTTGGGTTAATGGAGATTTATTCGGGAAATGATACATACTGTTGTACTTGCCGTGCGCGAAAAAAGTGTGTAGGTTATCGATTGAGTAAAAATATATTCTTAAAAATGTTGGATGATTGTGATGATTTTAAAACCTATTTAATAGAGTATTGGGCGAATCAATTTTATTCACAAGCACTCAATCGTACGCAGTATCCAAATAACCGTACTGAAGCAAAGGTAATTAATTATTTGTCAGAACTTGTGATGAAGAAAAATAGCGGAAGCAAGACTGTTGAATTAAAGATTAAACGTGAAGATATTGCGGAATATATTGGGTGTTCGAAAAGAACAATTTACCGCATTCTTAATCAGTTAGAAGAGGATGAATTAATTAGCAAGAAGGGACACCTAATTGTAATCAATTCAGCACAAAGAAAAAGAATTATAAAAGAAAATGATAATAAATAATGAAAGGTGACATTTGTCACTTTTTTTGAGAAGGCTTTCATGATATACAAATGTTGAACAGCAGTTCGAGGAGGAAAAGGTTAATGAAAAAAATAGTAAAGTTGTGTTTGTCACTGCTTGTGGCAGCATCACTTATTGGGTGCAGCAGTAAGCCAGCTGAACCTAAGACTGATGGAGCAGAAGGAACAGCAAACCCAAGCTCAGGAATTAAAGTAGCAATCGTATTATCAACAGGTGGACTTGGGGATAAAAACTTCAATGACATGTCTTATGATGGTTTAAAACAAGCAGAAGCAGATTTTGGAATTACATTTGATTATGTTGAACCAGCATCAGCAAGTGACTTTGAAGCAGCTCACCGTCAATTTGCGGATAGTGGAAACTATGATTTAATTATTGGATTAGCATCAGATCAAGAAGATGCAATTAAAGCAGTTGCGACTGATTATCCTGATCAAAAGTTTTCTTTAGTGGATTCATCATTAGAATTCCCTAATGTTTCAACAGTATCAACTAAATGGCAAGAACAAACATTCCTTTGCGGAGTATATGCAGGATTAGCAACACTTTCTGATATGCCAAATGCAAATGCAGATAATGTAGTAGGGGTTATCTTAGGTATGGACAATCCAAACTTAAGAAAAGGTGTAATTGGGTATGAAGCTGGAGTTCGTTATGTAAATCCAGATGCAAAAATAATAGAAGCTGTTGTTGGAAACTTCAATGATGCTAATAAAGGAAAAGAAATCGCAATGTCTATGTATAACCAAGGTGCTGACTTTATTCAACATATTGCTGGAGCATCAGGACTTGGTGTATTCACAGCAGCAAAAGAAGCAAATCGTTACGCATTCGGTGTAGGTGGAAATCAAAATGCAATCGAACCAGATTATATTGCCGCAACTTCAATTCGTAATGTTAATGAAATGGTTTATAACGAAGTTAAATCTCTAGTTGAAGGAACATGGCAAGAAGGTTTAAAAGTTAGTGGATTAAAAGAAGATGCTGTAGGATATTCTAATGAAAATTCTAATGTAGTTCCAACTGAAGAAATCGCAACAGCAATCGAAGAAATCAAAGCGAAAATTCAAAGTGGAGAACTTGTAATTTGTGAAACTGCTGAAGAATTGGATGCATGGGTTCAAGCTAACCAATATAATAAATAGAATCTGAATTATTAAGGAGGAAACAATGAACAGTGTGGAAATGATTGATATTGTTAAACAATATCCGCATGTTAAAGCTGTTGATCATGTTTCCTTTTCTTTAAGTCAGGGAGAGATACACTCTCTACTAGGGGAAAATGGAGCAGGGAAGTCGACACTTATGAAAATCCTCTATGGAATGACTGCAATGGATGAAGGTAGCATTCGAATAGATGGAAAAGAAGTTAAAATTAAAAGTCCAAAAGACGCAATTGATTTAGGAATTGGTATGGTGCATCAACACTTCATGCTTTCTCCAGTTATGAGCGTTATGGAAAACATTATTGTAAACAACGAACCTAAAAAAGGTTGGTTTGTAGATGGTAAAAAGGCTAAAGAAGAAGTACAAGAATTAATCGACCGCTTTAACTTTAATATCAATGCAGAAGCCAAAGTACAAGATTTATCTGTCGGTGAACAACAAAGAGTTGAAATACTAAAAGCCATTTATCGAGGTGTAAGTATTTTAATTTTAGATGAACCAACAGCTGTACTTACACCACAAGAAGTTGAGGAACTTTTTGTGATTATGCGCAAACTAAAAGAAAATAATAAATCAATTGTAATCATCACACATAAATTGAAAGAAACACTTGCGATTGCAGATAAGATATCTGTTCTTCGTGATGGCAAAATGGTTCAATCAAATTTACCATTAGGGAATGTTACTGTGCATGACCTTGCGAATCTTATGGTGGGACGTGAAGTAGAACTTAATGTACGCCGTGAAAATAAAAACATGGGTGATATCTACTTTGAAATGAAAGATGTATGTTTAAAAGAAAAAGGGATAGAAATTTTAAAAGATATTAATCTATCAATTCATGCAGGTGAAATATTAGGAATAGCTGGTATTGAAGGGAATGGACAAACAGAATTAATCGAAGTGTTAACAGGTCTAAAAAAACCAACACAGGGTAGGTTTTATAAAGGGTCTGAAGAAATAAATGGGGATGCTGGTAAATTTATCAAAAACAAAGTTGGACATATTCCAGAAGATCGTCATTTAAGAGGATTAGTTGTTGACTTGTCGATTGAAGATAATTTAATTCTAGGCTATCACGATAAAGAAGAGTTTATGAAACATGGGCTTATGAAGAGAAAGAATATTGCGACATTCTCTAATAAAGCGATTCAAGACTATATGATAAAGACACCAACTAAGAATGAAATGGTTGGTTCACTATCTGGAGGTAATCAACAAAAAGTTGTTATCGCAAGAGTCTTCGAACAAAATCCTGATGTATTGATTGTTGCTCAACCAACCCGTGGAGTTGATGTAGGGGCAACTGAATACATTCACCAACAATTATTAAAACTTCGCGATGAAGGGAAATCAATTCTATTAATCTCAGCAGATTTAGATGAAGTAAGAAGTCTATCAGATCGTATTGCAGTAATTTATGATGGAAAGATTATTAGTGTAAATAAAGCAGATGAAATTGATGAACTTCAATTAGGTTTATATATGACAGGTGGGAAGGATGGTGCAAGTAATGAGTAATGCAAAATTATTGAAAGTACTTAACTCTAGTTCAGTTGTTATATCACTTGTATCCTTTGTCTTAGCTGTTTTAGTAAGTGGACTAATCATGTTTCTTTGTGGTTATGATCCGTTCTATGCTTACAGTATTATTTTTGAAGGGTCATTTGGTAGTTTAAAAGCATTCTCAAACACCCTTATCCAAGCGACACCGCTAATCCTTACAGGGCTAGCATTCATGATTGCTAAGAAGGCAACGATGATTAACTTAGGTGTTGAGGGTCAATTATATTGTGGTGCCTTAGTAAGTGCCATTGTTGGGATGACGCCACTTGGATTACCAGGATTCTTACATTTCATTGTGACACTTGTTGCAGGTATTCTTGCGGGAGCTGTTGCGGGAGCATTTATTGGATTTTTAAAAGTAAAGTTTGGTTCTAATGAAGTTATTACAACAACGATGACAAATTTTATTATCATTAATTTTTGTGACTACTTGGTAAATTATCCTTTGAAATCTGAAGGAGCTGTGGCGCAAACAAATCTAATGATGCCAGAAACATTATTGCCAAAAATAATTCCAGGATATCAAATTACATATGCTATTGTGATTGCGATAATTGCAGCATTTGTCATCAAATTCATTTTAGATAAAACACGCTTTGGTTATGAAATAAAAGTTGTTGGATTAAATATGATAGCTGGTGAAACTGCTGGGATTCACGTAAAGAAAATTATGATGCTAGGAATGAGTTTATCGGGATGTCTTGCAGGTCTTGCGGGAGCAACACATGTAATGAGTGTTGGTAAACGCTTTATCAGTGGATTTTCACCGGGATATGGATTTAGTGGGATTTCAGTAGCAGCACTTGCTTCTGATTCACCGCTTGGAATCTTACTTGCAGGTGTAATCTTTGGGGCATTAAAAACAGGTTCAATGTATTTGAATATGTCTAGTAAAATCCCAACTGAATTTGTTAGTGTAATTCAAGCATTAGTTGTAATCTTTGTTTCTGCACCATTATTGATTAAAGCGATAATTGGTTTAAATCGCAAATCAAAAGGAGGTAAATAAGATGGATATCTTAAATCAACTTCCAGGAGTATTAAGTTCCATGTTATTCATGTCAATTCCATTAATTCTTGCAGCTCTGGGAGGTGTTTTCTCAGTACGTGCAGGTATTATGGCATTGGGTCTTGAAAGTATGATTCTTACAGGAGCTTTTACAGCTGTTGTAGGTTCTTATTTCTCAGGAAATGCGTGGATTGGATTATTGTGTGGGATATTAGGTGGAATGTTCTTTGGTTTATGTCATGGCATCCTATCTATTCGTTATAAAGTAAATCAAGTAATAAGTGGAATTGGGTTAAACTTACTTGCGACTGCGTCGACAACCCTGTTGATGCAAATCATTTGGGGTAATAAAGGAAGTTCAGCTTCAGTGTCAAGTATCTCAACACGTTTAACATTTTTGAAAGATGTTCCGATACTTGGCGATATCTTTGCGAAGCAATCAATTCTCCTTGTAATAACAATTCTTCTTGTGGTACTGGGCTGGATATTATTATTTAAAACACCATTTGGTCTACAGTTGCGAATGGTGGGAGAAAATCCTAAAGCCGCAAGTAGTGTGGGTATTCCAGTAAAACGAATGAAATACATAGGAGTACTAATATGTGGGGCTCTAGCGGGTATGGCTGGTGCGTATTTATCGATTGATAACTTGAATCTATTTGTTCGTGATATGTCTGCAAGTCGTGGCTACATTGCCGTTGCAATTGCAATTCTAGCGAGATACAATCCACTCAGCGTTTTAGTTTGTGGGGGATTGTTTGGACTTTGCGATGCAATACAAATCTATGCACAAGGATATGGTATTCCAGCACAGCTTGTGCAAATGATTCCATATATTGTGACATTAGTTGTTTTAACTGTTGGTGTTAAAAATATTCAACCACCTGCGGGTGTTGGAAAATATGAAGATGAGTGAGGGAAAAAATGGGACACTTTAAAGAAAATTCAATTCATTGTACAGACAGTTGGAAAGAGTCTGCACAATATCCAGATGTAACAGTCAATCATAATGGCGAAACATTTGTTGTATGGCAAAAATATTTAGATCATGAAGAAGAAATTGTCTTCGCAAAAATACAAGATAAAAAAGTAGTGGATCCAACTGTAATTTCAGGTAAAGGATTGGCATTAAGACCATCAATGCATACATTCAATAATATTGTGTATATTGCATGGTCAGAATTCTATGATGAAGAGTGGCACTTATGTGTGCGTGAATATGCTCATGGAGCATTTGGGCAAACAAAAATTGTAGAACGCGGACAAGCGTTATTCTACCCTACAATGAAAGATGATGGAAAGAATCCAGTTGTTGTTTATAACCGTCAAGGTGTTGGTTTTTCTGAAGTTGTGCTTGCGACAATTGGATTTGGTACAATTAAAGAAGTAATTAGTGATTCGCAAAAATCATATCGTCCAACATTCGATCATGATGATTTAGGGAACTGTTATGTAGCTTATGATCGTTACAATGGTGAAGGTTATGATGTTGTGGTTAGAGCTAAGATTAATGGAAAATGGTCAGACGAAGTTCAACTTAGCGAATCAAAAATTTATTGTACACATCCAGTAATGGTTAATGTTAAAAATAAAGTAACAATTGCATGGTATGAAAATGGTCCACATTGTTATTTTAATAACTGTGTTCGTGATGTATGCGTTGAGAAAGGTGCAGTAAAATGTTCACCAATCACAATGCTTGTGGAAAATGCAAACTGGTATAACAACATTGATTTAACAGTCAATGATAAAGGAATTGTAGTTTGTACATATACATGGGGTAAATACAATGCGATTATTAAGATTCGTGAAACAGATACATGGTCAGATCCAATTGTAATTACATTTAATGATGGTCATTGTGCTGTACGTCCACACATTGCTTTAGATGATAACAATGTATTACATTATGTATGGCAATTTGGTAATCGTAATGGACATGAACATCGTTATGCAAGCATTATCTATAATGAAGTAAGTCTAGATGATGCACGTAATTTCTATGATCATGAAATCGAAAAACGTGTTGATCAATTTATTCAACCAATCATTACAGATAAAAAATTAGATGCACATGATGATGCAACAGTGAGAACTTGGTTAAACAAAAATGGGTATGAAGGATTCGAACTTAAATTTGGAGATATTCATGGACAAAGTAATTTGTCAGACGCATTAGGTGAAATTGATCAATACTATCACTTTGCGAAGAAAGATGCAAAAATGGATTTCTGTGCGCTTACTGATCATGACAACTATCCAGATATCGCTACAGACTCTGAATGGGAATGGAATCGTACAACACGTGATTTATTTAATGGTGAAGAGAACTTTGCGGTACTATTAGCGTATGAGTGGACAAGTAATGAATATAATCATGACTTTGGGCATAAAAATGTTTATTATCCATCAAGTAAAGGTGGATTATACCGTTCAACTGAACCAGCAGGAAATACACCTTATACATTATTTGAAAGTATTAAAAAAGATGGTGGACAATGTATTCCTCATCATCCTGCAGCAGATTGGGGCTTAGTTTCTGCCGCAACAGATTGGGACTATGTGGATGACGAAGTTCAACGCTTAGTTGAAATCTTCTCTCGTCATGCGGACTTTGAAAAGTTTGAAAATACATCTCGTTTTACAAAGAATATTAAGAAGAAACAACGTTGTTGTGTACAAGATGCACTTGCAAGAAATATTCGTGTAGGAATTATCGCAGGTAGTGATTCTCACCAAATGGAACATGGTTTAGAAGGTGGAGTTATGGCAGCCTTTATTCCAGCGTTAACAAGTGAAAATGTATTCAATGCAATGTATAATCGCTTTGTATATGGAACATCAGGAGCAAGAATTCTATTATCATTTAAGATGAATAAACATCGTATGGGTGAGGAATTACTTGTACCAGCAAACCAAAAGGTACAAGGTGAAGTAAGTGTTCTTGCAGTTGATAAGATTAAATCAGTTGTAGTGTTTAAAAACAATGAAGTATTAATTGAAAAAACACCAGATGGAAACGCAATTGACTTTACATTTGAAGATACACAAAGAAATGAAACAGATACATATTATGTAAGAGTTGAACAAGTTGATGATCACCGTGCATGGAGTTCACCAATTTGGGTAGATCAAAAATAAGTGAAGAGATGAGTTGCGAATGCAATTCATCTTTTTATATAACAATTAGAAAATAAATTGAAACAAGCTTGACCTTGCCCTAAGGGCATGGATTAGTGTATAGTCAAGAAAGCTTTCTAAACACAATCAAGTAAAGGAAATAAAAGATGAAAAAAGAATTTTATACTTCGGGAGAAATCGCAAAGATGACAGGTGTTTCTTACAAAACCATTCGTCATTATCACGATATTGGTTTATTAAAACCAGAAAAATATACTGAAAGTGGCTATAAATTGTATGGCTTAAAGTCGATAGAAATTTTGCAGCGTATTGTAATGTTGAAATATTTGAAATTCTCTTTAAAAGATATAAAACATTTCTTGGAAGAGGATGAACTATCTACTGTATTTAGTAAACAAGAAGAATTACTTCAATTACAAATTAATAGTATGAATCGGATTATGAATGCAGTACAAGAAATACAAAAGATAAAAGAGGAAGATCGCTGGGATAAAATTGTTCAAATCCTACAAATGACACAAAGAGAGGAAGAAGTAATCAATCAGTATAAGGAAAGTGGAAATCTAAGTCAGCGTATTCGACTACATGACTACAACACTTCGCCTGTTGATTGGTATCAATGGGTATATGATGGGTTGGCACTAAAGGAAGGAATGAAAATTCTTGAACTGGGGTGTGGTAACGGTGTTCTTTGGAAAAAGATGATGCATCAATTACCAAATAATATCGAAATCGAGTTGGTGGATAACTCATCAAGCATGTTAGATTCTGCAAGGAAAAATCTCGATGAATTTGTAGATGTTATGAAACAAAAGAATATTCAATTTTTGTTTTCTAAGCAAGATGTAGAAACAATGAATGAAAAAGAAAAACATGTGGACCGCATCATAGCTAATCATATGTTGTATCATGTTTCAAATAAAAATAGATTCAATGTATTTGAAGTATGTAAAAAAAGCCTAACGAATAATGGATTTTTATATGCTTCTACAGTGGGTAAGAATCACCTTAAAGAACTGTTTGAGTTGGTGAAAGAATTTGATGATAGGATTGAACTACCTAATTGGATGACTGTAAACTTTGAATTAGAAAATGGTGCAGAACAAATTAAAAAAGTATTTAGCCATCTGGATCAAAAATTTTACGAATGTGATTTGTTAGTTCCGGATGCGCAAGCAATTCATGAATATGTTATGTCTTGGCCTGGAAATGTAAATGAAATTCTTCGCATGCGTGAAAAAGAATGGAAAGATTATTTGTATCGAAGAGTATCAAAACAAAATCCATTGTATATTCATAAAGTAACAGGTGCATTTATAGCGTATAAAAAGTAATCCTTTAAATAAGGGTTACTTTTGTTGAATTTATGAAGATTAAAAATCTATAAACTAGTGGGTTTATGTTACTCTTAAATTATCAAGAAAGATACTAAAGGGTATATGTATGATTAAAAATCAATGGTATGGAATACTTCCATCAAAAGAATTAAAAAAAGAGAAATTAGTTGCGGTTAAACGATGTGGATTAGATTTATGTTTGTTTCGATTAAATGACGATAGTATTGGGTGTGTGATCGATCAATGTACTCACCGTGGGGCAGCGATAAGTAAAGGTAAAAACAAAGGGGATTGTATAGCTTGTCCATTTCATGGCATTCAATTTGATAAAGAAGGTAAAACGGTTTTTGTGCCTGCGAATGGAAAACTTGCACATGTAGAAGAACGCTTTAATGTTAAGAGTTATTTAGTTAAAGAAGCTCATGGTATGGTTTATTTTTGGTATGGGGACAAAGATAAAGCATCCGATGATTTACCATACTTTGAAGAATTCTTGAAAGAAGGTATGGTTTACAGTGAGATGAGTGACTGTTGGAATGCACATTATTCACGCTGTATTGAAAATCAATTGGATGTCGTTCATGTACCTTTTGTGCATTACAATACGATTGGGCGAGGAAATAAAACTTTGGTTAATGGACCAGCACTAAAAGTAGAAGGAAATACAATTATTTTTAGCGCATATAATAGCTTAGATGAAGGTCAACCACAAATTCCAGCCAGTGAATTAACCGTCAATCCAAATATGAATCTACGGTTTAAATTTCCTAACATCTGGCAAAATCACATATCAAGTCATATGAACGTGGTTATCTTCTTTGCGCCAATCGATGATGAACATACAATGTTTTATATTCGATTCTATACAGATATGTTTAAGCTTCGGTTTATGAATCAATTGATGGCTGCAGTGGGTAAAAGAATGAATAAAGTCATAGAACGACAAGATAAAGGGGTTGTCGAAACCCAAAGGCCAAAAGTATCTGCACTATTTTGTGGGGAACATTTATTAAAGGGTGATAGTCCAGTCATAACGTATCGTAAGATGCGTTATGATTTTCAAAAGAAGGAAGATTAATTGATCAACACTTTGTTTGTAAGTGAACAAGGTAGTTTTCAAAGAATTTATTCGTTAAAAATTTAGCAAGTATCCTTGAAAAGTTTCGCTAGATAAAGAAGAATGCTTTTGTTATAATAGCGGTTACTGGGGGTGAAAGTATGACAACAATTAAAACGAATAAAATGGCTACATGGTCAATTCCGAAGTTACTATTTTCAATGAGTATCCCTGCGATGTTTTCTATGCTTATACAAGCACTTTATAATATTGTAGACACGATTTACATTTCGCAAATATCTGAACAAGCACTATTTGCGATTGGTTTAGTATTCCCAATGCAAATGATTATTACATCACTTTCTTTGGGGGGTTCTATTGGAACATCAACATTGGTGGCTCGTCGTTTGGGACAACAAAATCATGAAGAAGCAAATAAAGTGGCTTCTACAGGGTTAATCCTTGCATTATTCCATTCATTCTTGTGTGCACTAATGGGGGTATTCTTAGCGAAACCTTTCTTACAATTGTTTACCCAAGATGCCCAAGTTATTGACATGGGTTTCCAATATTTGAGTATTGTCATGACGGTAAGTTTTGGTGTATTTGTAGGGATGTATTTTGAGAGAATACTACAAGCACAAGGAAATATGATTCTCCCTATGATTTCATTACTTATTGGGGCAATTACCAATATTATCCTTGATCCAATTTTTATCTTTGGTTATTTTGGCATTCCTGCAATGGGTATTAAGGGTGCTGCAATTGCGACTGTAATTGGTCAAATCTTTGGAATGATATTTATTACTATATGCATGTTTGTTGGAAAACATGAAGTTAAATTCCAATTCAAAGGGTTACATTTGCGTTGGACAAGAATTAAAGAAATCTATCAAGTAGGACTTCCAGTTGCGATTATGCAAGCGGTTGGTTCAGTTACAACAACATGTATGAACTTTGTTCTTGTAACTTATTCTGCATCGGCGGTTACAGCTTTAAGTATTTATTTCAAGCTGAATTCGTTTGTATTTATGCCAATCTTTGGTTTAAATCAGGGATCTTTGCCAATTTTATCTTATAACTTTGGTTCGCAAGATGTAGATCGTTATCGTAGAACGGTTAAACTTTATCTTGCCACAGCAGTAGGAATAATGGCTGCAGGAACAGCATTATTTATG
>NZ_JAVXGL010000039.1:0-9857 GCF_036657415.1 Anaerorhabdus sp.
GAAAACTGAAAGTAATCTTGTTAGCCAGATGGTTCCAGACGAAGAAAAAATTGACTTTATCCAATTATTAAAGAAGGCAAATTTCAGTGAATAGATATATTGTGATAGCTTCTCATGGTCTTTTCGCAAAAGGAGCTTATGAATCATTAAAGATGTTCTTTTCTTCATTGAATAACTGTAAATACTTTACAGCCTATGTAGAGGACTATAACTTTGAAAAAGAAGTCGATACATTTCTTGAATCCATTACGAGCGATGATGAACTAATTGTTTTTACTGATTTACTAGGTGGAAGTGTTAATACCCAATTACTTCCACTCACAAACCGTGATCATACACATATTATTTCTGGATTCAATTTTCCTTTGTTAGTATCTACTTTGGTTTTGTCTAGCGAAGAATATTTATCACCAGTCGATATTCAGTTATTAATTGATGAAGCCAAATCAGGAATTTGTTATGTAAATATCCTTGCGGATGATTTTAATTGTGATGAATAGCTTTTAAAATTTGTTTACCTCTTTTATTCGATTTCTAAGAATTAACTTCTAGCTTGTTTGTTGTTAATTCTTTTTTATTTGATTCATTACTTACACAAATATCTAGTAATAGATTTTTCATGAAAAAACTGAGGTTTATTCCTCAGTTTCAGCTCGTTCAATTACTTTTTTTAATTTTCTTTCGAATTCAGTACGGGGAAACATAACTGCTGCACCACATCCCATACATTTTATTTTAATATCTGCACCCATGCGAATAATCTTCCAGTTTTTTGATTTATGACATGGATGTTCTTTTTTCATTTCGACAATGTCATTTAATCCATATTCTTGCATCTAAATACTCTCCTTATTATTATAGGCCTTGATTGTATTCTTCAACAACATCGTGATTGTCATTGGTCCTACCCCCTTAGGAACAGGTGTAATTGCGGATACATGCTCAATCACATTATCGAAATCTACATCCCCAACAAGTTTACCTTCTTCATTACGGTTAACCCCGACATCAATTACAAAGGCACCCTCTTTTACAAAATCTTTTGTCACATATTTGGCTTTACCAATCGCAACAACAAGAATATCTGCTTGTTTACAGATTGCTTCAATATTTTCAGTTTTTGAATGGCATATGGTCACTGTGGCATTTTCATTCATTAATAAGCGTGCAACCGGATTTCCTACTAAATTACTTCTACCAATAACTACTGCACGTTTCCCATTGATTTGAACATGCATTCTTTTTAGTAATTCCATAATCCCTTGTGGTGTACATGGTACAAACCCATCTTCCCCTAAATGTAGTCTCCCTACATTAATTGGATGAAGACCATCGACATCTTTGTCAGGGTCAATTCTTAATAACACATTCTTTTCATTAATATGATTAGGTAAAGGAAGTTGAACTAAAATACCATCAATGCTTTCATCATGATTACATTCTTCTACAAGTTCAATTAATTTTTCCTCACTCGTATTTTCATCTAAGTGAATCATTTTAGATCCTAATCCTATTTCTGCACACGCTCTTTCTTTTCCAGTAACATAAGAAACGCTCGCAGGATTATTGCCAACTAAAATTACACATAGGGTTGGAACTCTTTTATGTGATGCTTGAATAACTTCAATTTCTTGTTTCATTTGATCTTTAAGTTCTTTCGCAACTTCACTACCATAAATTACATTTGCCATTTGTTTTTCATCTCCTTCTTTATCTTTGTTCATCGCAATGATAAACGCTGTTACCCCCGCGATTGCAATTCCAAGTGCTAGTATTACTACTACACCGACAATTAATACTACTGTTGATGTTGTTTCATCCAAGAAGTCTTTTACTGACATATACACATATGCCGTAAATCCAAGAACGATAATCGCCATCACACTAAACCAAAGAATTGCGTATCTAACTACTTTCTTATTCATAGTAAGTCCTTTGAATCAAGAATCATAGTAATTGGACCATCATTGCATAAATCAATTAGCATCTCTGCACCAAAGATTCCTGGTTTAGTTTCTATTCTTCTTGCAAGAACTTCGTTAAACTTTTCATAAAGAGGCTTCGATATTTCCGGACGTGCTGCTTGAATAAAGCTAGGTCTTCTACCCTTCTTACAATCACCATATAGCGTAAACTGTGATATCGAAAGAATAGAACCACCTACTTCTTCAATCCCTAAATTCATTTTTCCATCTTCATCATCAAAGATTCTTAAATCAACAACTTTGTTTGCGATTTTCTCTACCATTTCAATTGTATCACCATCAGTAATCCCAACTAATAGCAAAAAACCCTTTTGTATCTCATTATATAATGTGTTATCAATTGTAACACTTGCATGTTTAACACGTTGAACAACTACTCTCATATCAAAATCTCCTTTCATTTATTCTACTATGAATAGCCTTTTAATTGAAGTCATCTTTATACTAAGTTTCACACCGATTATCTTTACAATATGATAAAATGTCTAAATGAGAGGTGCCTTATGAAAATCGCTGATTCAAATTATTATCCGCTATTAATGCGAAATTCAAAAAATTCTAGCATTGCTCAAAGAATCTATGACGCAAACAACTTTTTCAAATATGAAATAGATGAAGATGAAGAGACCTATACTGGTGATGCAACATTTAAGTATAATGGTTCATTGATTGAAACTCATATTGTTATTGATAAATTTACTGAAGCTGTTAGTGACTATAGTTGCGATTGTATGTATTGCAACGCTGAGTCTGGTTGTGCCCATGTCGGCGCTTTATACCTTAAGATGCAAGATATTGATGATTATGATTTACCCTATTATTATAACGAGGATGAAGTACCTACCAAATCATCCCTTGATAAAAACTATGAGTCATTGCTTGATACCGTTATAAGTAAACCAAAAACTCCTTTTGTTTACTTAAACCAACGATCCAAGTCATTAATTAAACAACTAAAAGAAAATGTACAAACCATCGAGATTGAACCTAATGAGAAAATTTCACTAATTCCTTTTCTTCAATTTTCTCGTAATGCTTTTACAAATACGCCACGTATTACTATGGACCTTAAAATTGGTTCACAGAAGTTTTACGTCGTAAAAGATATTCAATTATTATTGAAACAAATCGAAGATAATAGTTTTGTTTCTTATGGAAGACAGTTTGAAAGTAGACTTAATTATGATTACTTTGATATAGACAGTCAAAAAATCATCGACTATCTAAGACTTCAAATGACTGCTCCTTCACCTTATTATTTTTCGCCTGATAAGCGTTATCACTATATAACATCTAGAAATATGAGTGTCTTTTTCAATGCTTTTTGTAATTTGACTACTTCTTATGATTTCAGTTTACTTGAAGATCAAATGAAATTAGAACTTATCTTCGAACCACAAGAGACAGGATATATCTTCTATTTCAATCCTGAATCACTGACCTTTGATGGTGAATATGTATTTATTAGTGATGAGAAAAACGCTACTATTACACGATATTCATTTAATAATCCGCAGCCCCTTATCAATTTCTATGAATTGGTTACTACCAATCATTATGATTATGTATCTGTAGAAGATTTGAATACTTTCTATCATTTCGCAATTGAAGATTTACTTGATGATATTGAGTTAATTGATTTTCCAAGTTCATTAATTATGGATGATGAAATTGTCAAAATTGAATTATATGGTGATATTAATTTATTCTCTGAATTAGAATTAAGTATTCACCTTTTGAAAATAGATGGTACTAAATCTTATGGATTTTCTGCCGAAACACCATTAAATAAGAACTTAACAACCATTCAAAATTTTATCACTTCTTATGCTACCTCTATCAATCGTGAGGAACAAAAAGCTATATTGAGTTTAAATGATGAACGTACGTTTCATTTTCTAAAATTTGGGCTTGATAAACTAAGAGAGTATTGTGAAGTCTTTGTTTCAGATGCTGTTAAATCTATAGGAACAACGAAGCACTATGCTATTAACATGGGTGTTCATGTAGAAGGTAATCTGCTTGAACTTGATATTACTTCTTGTGATATTCCCTTAAATGAATTAGCTGATGTATTAAAAAACTACAAAAAGAAAAAGAAGTTTCACCGCCTTAAAAATGGTGAATTACTTTATTTGGAATCTGATGAATTAGAAGAATTGAATCATGTATTTGAAACAAATCATTTTGATTCAGATAAAATTCAAGATGGAAAACTGCAGTTACCACTCTATCGTGCCTTTCAAACAGATGATGCTTTGTCTAATATCAAAAACTTGTCCATATCACGTAGTTCTACCTTTGAAACTTGCATTAAAAAATTTCAAACGAGTACGCATGATTTTGAACTAAATCCAGCCTATGATGCAATACTCAGAGAATATCAAACTGTAGGTGTTCAGTGGATGGGATTACTACATTCATATGGTTTCAATGGTATTCTTGCAGATGATATGGGACTTGGAAAAACTATCCAAGTTATCTCCTTGCTTGATTCCATTCAATCTGACAAGCCAAGCCTTGTGATTTGTCCGGCATCCTTAATTTTGAATTGGGAAGATGAGATTCATAAATTTAGCAAATCTCTCAAATGTTTCGCAATTCACGGAACTGCCGAATATCGTAAATTATGTATTGAGACAATTAAAGATGTTGATTTATGTATTACGAGTTATGATTATATTCGTAGAGATATTGACTATTATAAGGATATAGAATTCAACTATATTATTCTTGATGAAGCGCAATACATTAAAAATCACAACACCAAGAATGCCCAAACAGTGAAATCATTAAAAGCAAACTATCGTTTAGCCCTTACAGGTACCCCAATAGAAAACTCCCTTGCAGAGTTATGGAGTATCTTTGATTTCCTAATGCCAAACTATTTATATAATTATAATTACTTTAGAAGAAATTTTGAGACTCCTATTGTTAAAGCACAAAATGTCGATGTGCAAGCAAGATTAAAAAGGCTAGTAGAACCCTTTATTCTTCGCCGTTTGAAAAGTGAAGTTTTAAAAGAATTGCCCGATAAAATTGAACAAACAATTCCTATTGATTTAAGCGAAGAAGAAGAAAAAATTTATTTAGCACATGCACTTCAAGTTTCCACAAACATTGAACATCAACTTAAAAGTGATCATGTTGACCATATTCAAATTCTCGCAATGATTACAAAGTTAAGACAACTTTGCATAGAACCACGACTTGTCTTTGATAACATTTATACACCTTCAAGTAAAATGACTGCGTGTCTTGATATCATTTCTTCTTTTAAAGAAAACAAGAAGAAGATACTGCTCTTCTCATCATTTACTTCTGTCTTCACACTTCTTATCCCTGAGCTTAAAAAAGAAAAAATTAAATTTCATTTACTAACAGGTGAGACTGATAAAACAACCCGAAGACAACTTGTACAAGATTTTCAAACTGATGATTCAACTGTCTTCTTAATTTCACTTAAAGCCGGTGGAACAGGATTAAATCTTACTGCTGCAGAAGGAGTTATTCACTTTGACCCTTGGTGGAATGTTTCGGCACAAAACCAAGCTACTGATCGTTCTCATCGCATTGGACAACAAAATATTGTTCAAGTTTATAAATTAATTGCGAAGAATACCATTGAAGAAAAAATTGTACGTCTTCAGGAAACAAAGAAAAACTTAGCAGATACATTTGTCGAAGGTAATGAGGGTGTATTAACATCTTTATCACCAGAACAATTGTTAGAATTACTTAAATAGGAGGAATTCTCTATGAAAGAACCTTTAGCATTCCGTTTGCGTCCTGAACTCTTGGATGACGTTATCGGGCAAGAACATTTAGTTGGAAAAGATAAAATACTTCGTCGTTTAGTAGAGGAACAACGTCTTTTTTCACTTATCTTCTTTGGTCCTCCAGGCACTGGAAAAACTACTTTAGCGAAATGTCTTGCGAATGAATTAAAAATTCCTTATCGTATGTTTAATGCTGTAACTGGCAATAAGAAAGATCTTGATGGTATTTTTCTTGAAGCAAAACTTGCTCCAGGACTAGTTCTTATTGTTGATGAAGTCCATCGTTTAAACAAAGATAAACAAGACTTATTGCTTCCTCATGTAGAAGATGGCACAATCATTTTATTGGGTGCTACTACATCAAATCCATACTTTGCGATTAATCCTGCAATTCGTAGTCGCTGCCAATTATTAGAAGTGAAACAACTATCTAATGAAGATTTAGCCATTGCTTTAAAGCGTGCCTTAAATCATCCTGATGGCTTAAAAGATACAACCATCGATGATGATGCAATCGCTATTATTACGCATCATGCAAATGGTGATGTGCGCTATGCACTTAATATCTTAGAAATATGTGCACTTGGTTCTAATGGGCATATATCAAAAGAAACTGTGATGCAATATTCGCAATTTCCAAATACCGGTATGTCGAGTGGAGATGATGGACATTATGATGCTGTAAGTGCTTTTCAAAAATCAATCCGTGGCAGTGATGTTGATGCTGCTTTATATTATTTAGCACGACTTATTCAAGCTGGCGATATGGACTCTATCGAAAGACGATTACTGGTGACTGCTTACGAAGATATTGGACTAGGAAATCCTGCAGCAGTTGCACGTACAATCAATGCAATTGATGCAGCAAAAAGAGTTGGATTTCCTGAAGGAAGAATTCCACTCAGTGTTGCAATTGTTGATTTATGTTTGTCTCCGAAAAGTAAATCAGCATGTGAAGCAATCTCTGAAGCGATGTCGGAAGTTGAAAATCAAGCACTGCCTGTACCTGAATTTTTACGACTTACTCCTGTTGGATTAAAGGAAGAAGAAAAGTACGATTATGGTCGTTCTGATTTATGGCCACAAATACAATATTTACCAAACGCTATCAAAAATAAACACTTCTACATACCAAATACAAATAGTAGCTACGAATCCCAATTAGCCAAAAATCTAGCAGAATTACGAAAAATCACAAAATTTTCCAAAATTGCTGACTTAAAGAAAAAAAGCCGATAAATAAAGGCTTTTTTTATGTTTTGTGGTTTTTAAAATAGAGATTGTCCAACGAAAATATTCACTTTTTTTTGACAAATTCTTTTTTTTAGGGTTAAAATGCTTGGGTGATTAAAAATGGAGGATTTATGAAAGCTAAGAAGTTAGTACTCACAGTAGCCGCTTGTTTTCTAGCACTGTGTGGAATTCTTTCTGAAAACATTCAGGAAGTCCAGGCTGAAGAAACACTACCTTTACAACAAACTGTTTATGATGTAACTGTAGAAGTTAATTCAACTGATGCATTTGATCAAATCAAGACATCGCTTTTACAAAGTGATCTACTTATTCGAGAAGGTATTGATCCTACTCTTGTAGATTTTCAAAATAGTGATTTCATTCTTGGACAAATTGATACTACAAAAATTAGTAATCAAGATATCAATGTATTGATCAATATCAAACCCGTATCTGAGACAACTCAATTACTTATCAAGTCAACTATCACAACGAAGATTTCGTTACATGTTGTTGACACGCAAGCTCCTATACTTGCATTGACAAAGGAAAGTGTTTACTCTCAACTAGGGAATGAATTCAACCCATGGGATTATTTATCTTATGTGTTTGACAATTCTAATGAGAATGTTTATGAAACATTAGAAATTCAAAATGGTGTAGACATCAACACTGAAGGCGACTATGTCGTTAAATATATTGCAAAGGATAGTACAGGTAACCAAACTGAACTACCACTAAATGTTAAAGTAGGTAAAAGAATTGTAGTAAATGGTGGCGTTGCTTCTGGTGATTCAATTGAAACAATGTTAACACTTATCAACAATGTTCGTGCCGAAAATGGATTAAACCCGCTTCAACTTGCGGATGCCGCAGGACAAACTGCAATCGCAATTCGTGCTGCAGAATCTGAATATGATATTTCACATAGAAGACCTGATGGGTCACATTATAAAACTGCTTTATCTGATCAGGGAGTTTCTTGGTGTCATTCACCCCTTGAAATTCTAACAAGTTCAGGAAGTACTGTTGAAGCAAAATTAAATTGGTGGTTAAATTCACCAAATCATCGTGCCATTTTGATGCAAGCTAATTACGATACAATCGCAATTGGTTATAGTGGTAAAATGTGGGCAGCAATTGTCTATTAGCTCTATCTTGTGATAGAGCTTTTATTTTTCACAATGGCACTAAAAAAGGTGAAAATTTACTCTTTTTCACCTAGATTTTCTAAAACTCTTCTTGTAAATGCTCTCACAGCCTCAATATCGCTTGAATTTGGACGTTTTCTTTTGAAAAACATAAATGAGCCATAACATGTGAATCTCTCTGGAAAGACCTCTATTCCTTTTGCACGTAAACTGTTCACAAGGAACTCAGAATGGTCTTTTTTCGTTGCGCTTGAAGAAAATAGCACTGCATATTTGATTTTATTGACCGGTAATTGATCAATATAATTAAACAAATTTTGGTTAGGCTTTCCACCATATATTCCCGTCCCTATAAATAAACATTCCGGATCATCAAGTACATGTGGATTACTCAAATTTATAGGATGAGTACCACACTCTTTTGCAACCGCAATCGCAAGCTTTTCCGTATGCCCCGTTTTTGTCATATATACGACATTTGTCTTCATGATTAATTCCTTCCTAATAATTCATTTAAAAAACTATTAACAATACTTAACACAATTGCCGCAAGTACTGTGGTAGTGAAACTATCAATTGACGCACCACTTACAAAACTAAACGCAAGTTGTAATACCAATCCATTAATTATTAATGCAAACAACCCAAACGTTAAAATTGTAACTGGAAAAGTAAATATCTTTAATAAAGGTTTAATTGTAATATTCAATAAAGATAATGCAATCGTCAAAACTAATAACGCTTCACCAGACTCAATATGAACCCCAGAAAATAAATAATTAATTACCCATAATGATATCGCATTGACAGCTAAAGTAAGTATAATTCTTTTCATACTAACCATCTCCATTCTAGGTATATATTTTAGCACAATTTATTTATGTACTAAAGAAAAATGATGACTCTTAGAATCATCATTTTTAATTCATAAATTTAAAGTGATTCTTATACTCCAGGTGCTTGTGAAGCTTTAGTTGGGTCATAAGTATATGTTTTACCATTGCCTGTCCATTTTGCACCTTGTGTTGGATCAGTATCACTAACCCATGTACAGCCTGCAATATCTTCTACTTTAACACCTGTTAAATTTGCATCAGTTGTTGCTTTTTGAAGTAATAAGTTAGAATAACATGATCTTGCATTAGCAGCCCCTACTGAATCTTTAGATGCTTGAATGTATCCTGTAATTTGTGGAACTAATAATAATGCTAGTACAGCTAGGATTGCAATAACTACGATTAGTTCTATTAGTGTGAACCCCTTTTTGTTTAATTTTTTCATTTTTGTCTCTCCCTCCGGTGATTTCATTATACGTTTGTTTCAAACGCTTTTCAATACTTTGTTTTAATAACGGTTATGCATGGTTATACGCTAAATAATTGAGTTAATCAATCTTCTTAAGAGTTGGGGATCACTACAATGTTCCATCGCAACATCTACAGATATCTTATTTTCGCGTACCAGTTTAGCAAGAGCAAATTCAATTGTTTGCATACCTTCTGCTGGATGTGTTTGCATAACACTTGTGATGTGATAGGTCTTCCCCTCACGAATCATATTGCTGACCGCTTCATTCGCTACAACAATTTCAAGAGCAGCGCAACGTGAACGATTATCAACTTGTGGTAGTAGATGTTGAGCTACCACAGCTTTCAAACATACCGATAATTGTAAACGCACTTGTGATTGTTGGTTAGGTGGAAATACGT
>NZ_JAVXGL010000039.1:9867-18652 GCF_036657415.1 Anaerorhabdus sp.
CAATAATACGGTCAATCGTTTGAGCAACATTCGTTGTATGTAATGTTGATAAAACCAAGTGACCTGTCTCTGCTGCTGTTAAAGCTAGAGATATTGTTTCGAAGTCACGCATTTCTCCAACCAGAATAACATCTGGATCTTCACGTAAAGCTGAACGTAATGCATGAGCAAAACTATAACTATCTGAACCAATCTCTCTTTGGTTAATCATTGATTGTTTATGATGATGAACATATTCAATTGGTTCTTCAAGTGTAAGAATATGACAACGTTTGTTTCTATTAATAACATCAATCATTGCTGCAAGTGTTGTTGATTTTCCTGATCCTGTTGGTCCAGTAACCAAAATCAAACCTCGTTGTAACATCGCAAGTTTACCAAGAATTTCAGGTAAGTTGAGTTGTTCAAGTGTTGGAATTGTAGAATTCAACAAACGCATTGCTATTGCGAAATTTCCTTTTTGACGATAAACGTTAACACGATTCCGAAAGCCGTCTTCTGATACATATGTAAAGTCCAAATCATCTCCTGTCATCAACTTGTTTAATTGCGAATTTGAAATCATAGATTTCACAAACATTTCTACTTCGCTTTGCGACAATGGAATATCAGTTATAGGACGAATGTTACCAGTAATACGCAACATGGGTGGTAATCCCACTGTGATGTGTAAATCAGATGCATTATTATCTCTTGCAATCCTTAGATACTGCTCAATCATACTTTTCTTCTCCTATTCAATTGAATATAAAATCTTCAATGCTTCTTCAACACTTGTTGTTCCTTCTTTTACAAGTGCCACAACTTCTTCACGCATTGTAATAATATCTTTCTTTTTAGCGTATTCACGCATTGCTTTTACATCTGTTCCATTATCAACAATAATTCTTTTTATTTCTGGTGTTACTCTAAATATTTCATTAACTGCAATACGTCCACGATATCCTGTATTTCCACATAATGGACATCCTTCACCGATATATACTTTTTCAAGTGTTGGATCGCCTAAGAACTCTCTTGCATTATCACTAATGCGCATTTCTTTTTTACAATGTGGACAAACACGTTTTACTAGTCGTTGTGCAATTACTCCTCGTAATGAATCCGCTAGTAAATATGGTTCAACACCCATATCAACTAGACGAGCAATTGATGAAAATGAATCGTTTGTATGGAGTGTTGAAATTACTAAGTGTCCTGTGATTGATGCACGAACTGCAATCTCTGCAGTTTCAGCATCACGAATTTCCCCAATCATAATGATATCTGGGTCTTGTCGTAAGATTGAACGTAGCCCTGAAGCAAATGTTAATCCCGCTTTGGTATTTACTTGCACTTGGTTAACTCCATCAATACGTTTTTCAACAGGGTCTTCTACTGTAACTATATTTAGTTTAGGATTTATAATTTCTTTTAACATTGAATACAATGTTGTTGTTTTTCCTGAACCTGTTGGACCGGTTGCTAGAATAATTCCATTTGAATATCGTAGCATTGAGCGAATTGTATTAATACTTCTTTCAGAGAAACCCATATCCTCAAAGTTATAGCTAACATCTTGATTTGTTCCCAAAAGACGCATAACAATCTTCTCACCATAGATTGTTGGCAATGAAGATACACGCATATCGATTTCAGTAATTCCATGTTGGAATTTAAATCTTCCATCTAATGGCACACGCTTTTCAGCTATATTCATTCCTGCCATAATTTTTATACGCGTTGTCAATAACGGATGAATATTGTTTTGTAGTTCCATATTCACACGTAAGTCACCATCTATTCTAAATCGCACAAGAACTTTTCCTTCTTCAGGTTCAATATGAATATCACTGGCATTACTTTGAATTGCGTCGCTGACAATATTATTTAGTAGTTTTACAACAGGTGCTGCATCAATACGTTCAAGCATTTCAGCATTTTCGCCTTCATCTGCTTGGATCGTGTTTTCTTGATGAAGGACATTGATTGCATCACTTGCTTTTAATCGAGTAAAGATTTTATCTTGTGCAACTTCAATTTCTTTTTTACTTGAGATAACACACTCAACATGCATACCTGTAGCTACACGAATATCTTCAATACTATAGAAGTCAAGAGGATCTGCTGTTGCTACAAACAAAACTCCTTCACGCACATATAGTGGTAAAACTCTAGACTTCATCAACAAGTCTTCTGGTATTAAGTTAATCGCATCGGTTTCGACACTGAAAATTGGGTTTTCAATATATGGAACATTTAGTTTCTTACTTAATAGTTTCAATACATCTTTTTCTTTCACATAACCTAGATTAACCAAAACATCTCCTAGACGTTTTCCTGGTTGCATCTTTTGCTTTGCAAGAGCATCATTAAGCTGATCCATCGTAATATAATTATTACTTAATAACAGCTGCCCTATTGGTATATTTTTTTCCATAGCTCTCTCCTTTTAGTTTTTTTTATGGTAAACTTACTAATAGAATAAAGAAAGAAATTGAGGTCTCTTTATGCTTTTAGTAATACTCATCATTTTTGTTTTTGGATTAATCATCGGTTCCTTTCTAAATGTTTGTATCTATCGTTATCAATCACAGGAATCCATTGCCAAGGGGCGTTCACATTGTCAAAATTGTGATCATTCTCTTTCATGGTATGAACTAATTCCTGTCTTTAGTTGGATATTTCTTGGAGGTAAGTGCAAAAGCTGCAAACAACCTATTTCCATTCGTTATCCACTCGTTGAATGTTTAACAGGTTTCATCTTCGTTGGTGTCTTTCTAACATTCGGTTTCACTCTTGATACTTTAGTTTACTTCCTCTTTGTTTCCATTCTAATCATGGCTGGTTTCATTGATTACGATTCCATGATAATTCCTGATCGTACACATATCATTTGTATTCTTTGTGGAATCTTACTTCTTATTTTACATCCAGATCAACTTACAAACAAACTAATTGGGCTTGTGGTAGTAAGTGTTCCCTTATTCTTAATTGCTTATTTTACTAAAGGCATGGGATATGGCGATGTAAAACTAATGGCATCTTGTGGTTTTGTATTAGGTTGGCAAAATATTTTATTCGCATTTCTGTTGGGTTCTGTTATCGCGAGTATTTATGGAATCATTACTTCAAGAATCAATAAGACTTCACTGAAGAGTGAGATTCCTTTTGGTCCACATCTTGTGATATCTATTCTATTTTGTTTATTCTTTGGTAATCAATTAATAACTTGGTATCTTACAAGCTTCTTCTAATCAGGAGAAGCTTCTTTTCTTATACATAATGAACCTGTTCCACCTGGTCCAATTATCTTATCTTCTTTATAAGGAGCGATTGTTGACGTTATTGAATAACCATTGATATTCAATGTAACTTGAACATTATCGACATTGTTGTTAAAATACAGCGATATTTCTTTTACCCCCGAATAATAACTTGCTGGTAAACCATCTTCAACATTTTTAAAAACCAGTGACTTTGATTCTTGGCTTGCGAATATTGTTGCATCACATCCATTCCCATCATCTGGTCCTACATAGCCTTTTGCATTTCTAATTGCATTTTTAATTATGACCATCGATGTATTTGCCATATCCTTGTTTTGACTCATTGTTTTTTGAACACCATAATTTACAAAAATTGGAGAGAAACTAGTCGCCACGAAAACCATTATAATCGCTATAATGGCTATGGTCACAATTAATTCAACTAGTGTCATCCCTTTTTTCATTTTTATTCCTTCGCTCTAAACATTCTATACTTTACTGTACCTTGACTCTCAAATACTTCTGTTTCAACGGCAAATGTCACTCCATTAAAGTTCAAATTTCCTATCCCTCTATTAAGGGAATAAACATTACCTTTTGTCATATTTGATGATGATGCAATGCTATTTTTATTTATTTTTGCATTTGTTTGATTAATGGTAAGTGCTTGTACAAACAATGTGATGAAGAGTACTGAGATAATCGCAAGTATCGCAACCGATACAATTACCTCAACTAAAGTGAATCCTTTTTTATTTTTAATCATATGTTTTCGCAAAAGTCATTACACCTCCTGATCCACCAGAGAAAGTAAGTCCTGCTTCCGCAAGTAATCCCATCATTTTTGAACTTGCTTGTACTCCATAAATGCTTACAAATTTTTCAGTAGAAATTTCTTGCGCAAAAAGTCCACCATAAACATCAACACTACGTGGCTCATCCGTTTCAATGTCTATTTCTCCAAACGGATGGATTACCCAACCATAAACTGCTGTATCTCCACTATCTGAATCTATTTCTAAATCAAATGATTTAATAGAATCACGTGATGTTGATATCAATAGTAAATTATCTTCTGTTCCAGGTTGTCCAATTTGTGAATCTTCAATACTTAAATCTTTTACAATGATAACCACCATATTTTCAGAATCTACATCTGTAAGTGTTAAATTAACATTATCAAAGCTCGGTGATTTAATTTTTGTTAAATCAATATAAATATCACCTTTGGAATTATCCACCGTTATGTTATTCCAAATTGCTGGCATACTACAATTTGCATCAATTGTTTGTCCCGCCTTGCATTGCTTGGTAATTCCTTTTACTTTATCTTCTAGAAATTTCTTATATGTATTAAAAACTTCTGTCTCATTTTCAAATTCAATAGTTTGTAGTTGATTACTTGGAAGTTTCTTGTCTAATCTAGCACAATCATCAATAGGTTGATCAAACAAGCAATAAATTGAGTTTGCTCCATTTCCCTGTGCATCAAGACCTCCAAAACCATTTGAGTCATTAATCACTATCGGTTTATCAAAACCGCCTTCAATGATATTTAGATAACCTACAACTGAACGTGATAATCCATCTATTGTTGCAGTTGAATCAACTTGTAGTTTTTTACATGCTGCAATATCTGTTGTTGGTGGCTCCAATTTACAACTTATTTTAATATCAACAACACCCATCTTTTGACTTGTAACATCAAGTTTAGATGTTGGTGTTTGACCAGAACGGACCATATTCGCAATCATTGCGCCATTAGTAGGATCAAGTTCAAAACTAGCGAGTGTTGTTTCTAGTCCACTTAATGCACTTTGATATGCTTGTTCACTAGAGATTTCCATGGTTGTCATCTTAGTATTATGATTAGTGATTGTTAATAATCCTGCGCCAAGTATTGTAAGGATAGCAAAAATTAGAATGACATAAACTAGAACGACACCTTTTTTGCTTTCCTTTTTCATACTTCTCACTCCAATCCTTTTGAACTATATACAACGATAGATACTGTGAATACACCCTCTTTGTCTACCGCTATACCTGATACTCTCATTGTCTTTCCTTGATTATAAACAGCATCTAGAAATGTTTGAAGTTGTTCATTCGTTGAATTAAAACTAATATCCACCGTATTCTTCTCCAAGTATGTTTCATACAATGCTGGTGCTGCTTGTATTGGATCTGTAATACCTTTAATCAAATATAAATTATCTTTTATATTATAGGTAGTTTTCTCACCTTCAGCTGGTTCTTCTACTTCTTGCATATCTGGATATACTACATTAATTGTATCTCCCGTTATGTTTACAGCTACAATATCCAGTCCTTGACTATGGGCAATCTCCAATAAATATCCTTGAAGTTGATCATTCTCTCTTGTAGGTAATAATAATTTAGTTTGTTCATCCGCTACTTCTTTTGCATCTTTTAACAATTTATCATTGTTTCCATATCGTGCTACTTTCATATCTAGTTCTTCATGAGAAACTTGTAAATTACTATACAATGTTTTATTACTCATGTAATTTTCTAGTGTTGGTAAGAATAAGAATACAACATAAACTGTTATAACAACTAAAATCCCCAAAACACTTAACAGGAATTTCTCTCTCTTTGTTAGTCCCTTCATCTTATTCACCCCTCTTTAATTCGGCAATTACATTGAATTCATAGCCTTCTTTTGTCTTTTGAACACCAAAGTAATCAACCGATTTAAACAAGCCACTATTTCTTAAATAATCTGGATAATATGTTGAAATATCCACATTAGATGTAAGTAAATTAATATTTAATATTCCTGCGGTTGTAGACATCTGTGTTATTTTTGCATCTTCATACCCATAAATAACTTGAACTAAATATGCATTCATATCGGGATAGTATTTTAAATTATTTTTCACAGCTTCCATTTCTAAACTGATTGTATTGTACGCTTCAAGTAATGTGTCCTCTTCACTTACTTTTGCAGCTTTTTCAATTAAGTCTGGTTGACTAACATAAGCTTCTTCTGTGCGAATGTCATTTTCTAATTCATAATTCAAATAGAATAAACCACAGAATGCTCCTCCCATCAGTACAATACTTACTCCTGTAAGTATCAACAACTTCTTTTTTCCTGGATCCATAGCTTTTTGATCTTTTGCGTATTTATCATAATTAGTCGCAAAGTTCATTGCCTTTGGATTAGAAACCATTGATCCTAAAATATATACATAAGCTAGGTAGTTAAATTCTTCTGGTGCAGTTACATTAGAAAGTTGTGGTAATAATTCTACTGCCATTGGATAACTATTTCTCAATTCATTTACTAAAGTATCCAATCCATTACTTTCTCCAAATAAGTAGATTGATTCTATCTTTACTTGATATCTTCTTGATAATTGGAATTGTTGTATCAAAGAAATTTCTTCCTTAACTTTTGCAACTACATTTTCATAATCATCAAATGAAATTCTTTCACTTCTTTGTAACACGAATTTCTTTTCATCAAATAAAAATACTTTTAACAAATTATTTGATACTTCTAAAATTACATAAGGAGCATCACTATTATTAATATTCGTTTTATCAATGTAATTGAATAATGCATTATAACCTAAATCAATCATTCTTGGTTTTTTACATTTGATATCTTTTAATAATTTCATGTATGCTTCTATCTGATTCAATGGAAGTCCACATGCTAATATTCTTCTTAGATTTTCTTCTGGCACTTTACCAAGTTCAATCTTATCTAATACAAACTCTTGATTAATAGTTTGAGATGCACGCAACTCATTGTTTAGAATTTGCATTGTATTTTTGTCATCAACAAAAGGCACCTTAACTTCTCGATAGAAAGGTCCTGAGTTATTCACAACAATTGTTGATTTGTTATTTTTCTTTTCTTTTAATTCATTTTTGATAGGATCTAAATTTGTGTAATCAATAAGTGTAAACACAGTTTTAAATTCTTCAATATTAATTCTTCCCTTTTTATTTGTTGCGCTAATAATCTTATATTGATTATTACCAAGTTCAATATATTGTGCCACAGTATTACCTCCTTATTGTACTAAACTCATCATGCCATACATTGGTAGTATTACCGCTACTACAATTCCACCAATGACTAATGCCATAACAACAATCATCAGTGGTTCTAGGAATGATACAAGTCGTGTTGTTGCCGCATCTGCTTCTTCATCAAAGTAATCGGCAGCAGAACCCAAGATTGAATCTATTGACCCAGATTCTTCGCCAATATAAACCATGGATGTGAACATCGGATCAAATAGCTTTGTGTCTTCGAGTGATGTTGAAATGAATTCGCCTCGACTTACCTTTTGTATTACATTTTGAAATTCATCTTCAATGACAATATTTCCTATGATTATTGAAACCATCTGTAATAATTGAATCATGTCCAATCCACTGGCATATAATGTCGCAAATCCTCTAGCACAACGTGCCGAATAAATTGTTCGATTTAGTTTTCCAACAACCCACATCTTTAGTTTGATTCTATCGATAAACTTTCTTACCGATCTAATTTTTAGTAATATCTGCATTACCATAAATAGAATCGCTAAACCAGCAATTAATAGCCACCAGTAATTTGAAATGAAATTACTGACAGATACGAGTATTTGTGTAGGTAATGGTAAATCGTATCCTTCATAGAGTGTAAAGAATGTTGGTAGCACAGTTGTCATTAAGAAAATAACGACCACAATTGCTATAGCACCTAAAATCATAGGATACATTAATGCACTTTTTACTTTATTATTTAGTTTATTTTCTTTTTCAAAATGTTCTCCCATTTTGGCTAAGTTAATTTCTAAAATACCACTTGCTTCCCCTGCTTCAACCATGTTTAAAAGGATGTTTGGAAAAACACCCTGTTCTCTCATTGATGTAGAAAGACTATTCCCTTTTTGCATTGACTCATAAATTTTCCCATAAATCGCTCTGATTTTTGGTTTATCACTTTTTGTTTCAAGAATATGAATTGCTTTAATTATTGTAATCCCACTTTGAAGCATGACTGATGTTTGACGACAAAAAACAATTAAGTCTTTCGCCTTCATTCTCTTAACTGGTTTTACTTCTCTATGAACTTCTTCATAGCTCACCAAGTAGTATTCCATTTGCTTAATTTTTAAAAGTAAGCTCTGTTCATTTTCTGCTTCTAAAGTACGTGTCACTTTTTTTCTATTTTTGTCGATTAAAACGCACTTAAACAGCTTCATGGCTCTCTCCCTCATGTTTATTAAATTTTAGCACAAAATATCAATAAAACAACCAAAAGGAAGAGAGTTGAGTGATTCAGACAACTATGATTATTCCTTAATGAAACAAAAATGAAACAAAAAAAGCAAGGGCGTACCCTTGCTTTATATCTTCAACTATTTAATTTCTGTTAAATTATTAGCTGCGATTGATAATGCTTTTAAGTAATCTCCAACAGTCATTGTAACTGAAGATTTTAATTCTTCAACTTCAGGAACTGCTGTGTGATTACCATCACCTTTATCAAATGTTGGCATTTCGAT
>NZ_JAVXGL010000040.1:0-18433 GCF_036657415.1 Anaerorhabdus sp.
GTTCTTTTTCCTTATAGGTATCCACTTCTTTCTTTAAACCTTCTTTAAAGAAACTAATTTGATCTTCTTCCATATTCTTGATTTCATAGTTAATTTGATCAATAACTAAATCAACTTGTTCTTGAATATCTCCCTCAATAATTTGAAGTGCCTCATTTTCTTTCATCATATTCTTTCACCTCACAATTTAATGCCAATGGCTTCACTTATATACTTGTCAATGGTCTCTCCAACTTTAGCTGAACCATGTCGATCTGGTATTTCAACTAAAAGTGGTTTTTGATAGTTCAACTTCATATTAGATATAATGTCTGGACAAGTATTTACAATTTTAGTCGTCATTAAAACAATTACGATTTCAGGATCTTTGATACAAGTGTTTAGAACATCAAGTACTTCTTGACGTTCATGAACAACTGTTCCTTCAATTCCTGCAAGACGCAACCCCATTTGTGTATCGACATTGTCACTAATACAAAATACTTTCACGTTTTTTCTCCTATAGTTTGTTCATGATTAAGATTGAAATTAATAGACCGTAAATTGCAACCCCTTCACCAAGTGCTACGAAGATAATTGCTGTACCAAAGTTTTCAGAATTTTCTGAAATAGCTCCAATAGCAGCAGGTGCAGCAGCCGCAACGGCAATACCAGCACCAATAGCTGAACAAGATGTTGAAAGTGCAGCAGCTAAGAATCCCATACCTTGAGCATTAGTTCCTACAATTGACATAACAGGGTTTGTACCTTCAGCAGCTAAAGCTACCATTCCATTTAGTTGGAAAATCATTGCTAAAGCAAATACTCCAGCAAAAATAGAAATTTGTGCAATTAATTTGAATTTAGCAGTTTTAGCATCTGAACCTTTTTTAGCCATATAGAACAATGGACAGATAACAAGAATAACTGCGATAAGTGGTAAAAACATTTCAATAAAAGATAACATAATACTTCTCCTCCTCGATTAGTTGTCTGATGAAATCAGTGTAAATTTCTTACCGCCACCTTGGTAGTAACGGCTAAACATTTCATAATATTCTAGACGTAGTGTTTGAATACCTACGATTAATCCTTCAAGTGCCATAACGAATAAGTTACCGATGACAAAGACTATTGGTCCAGCATTGCCTGTCATTTCAACAAGCGTCATTACTACCAACATCATCCCAGCATGGCTGAGTACGAATCCGCCGACACGAAGGTAAGACATTGAGTTTGTGATAAAACTCAATAAGATTTCAAATACTTCAAAGAACGTTTCCAAACAGAAATTACCCCAACCTCCATGTGGTTTGATTCCTTTACCTTGAATTAAATGAGATAAAGGTTCTTTGAAGAAGAATAAAACAATGGGAATTCCTACAAATGGAATTAACCATGTAGGTGTTAATAGATTGAATCCAAAGACAAATTGTCCTGCAATAGCCACCATAAGGAAGCCATAGAAAACAAATCCTGCAAGTCCATTTTGACTAAAGAATAATTCTCCCCAATCTTTATGTTTAATATGAATAAACATATTAATCATCATTGTAATCAAAATTAAGACTGCTCCAATTACTACCGCACTAATCAATAGTGTCATTGTAAAGTTACCATCCATAACATTGATTAATTTCTCATGAACATTAAATAATCCTTGATGCACTGGAATCAATATTTCTTCATTTCCAAAAACTGAACCAAATAAGAATCCAAATAGCATTGATGTAAGTCCAACACGACCAACAATTCCTGCAAGTTTATTATTTAATTTCTTTTCTAATAGTAAGCCACCTAGAACTAACAAAAACCCTTGTCCTAAATCACCGAACATAATTCCAAACAAGAAACAATAGGTAATCCCTACGAATACAGTTGGATCAATATCGTTATAAGCAGGTAAGCTATACATCGTCACAAACATTTCAAAAGGTTTAAAGAACCAGTTATTTTTCAATAAAGTTGGTGGTGTTAGATTTGGAGCATCACTTGGTTCATGTGCCTCAATTTTTACATCAACACCTTCAAATTCTTTTTTAAATTTATCCATATCGTGAGCTGGTACAAATCCAACTACGACATATGAATCCTTAAATACCGCAATGTATTTATGTAAGTTATATAATCTATCTCTTTCATCACAATAAGTGAATACATTGATTAATTCTTCTTCATATTCTGCAATAATTTTTTTACTATCAACTGTAGGAATTTTAATTTCTTCTAAGAATAAACCATCAAAGATTTTTCTTGTTTCTCTTAAATGTGTATTTGCAGTTGCATAACATATCCAATGATATTGAGAAGTTGCATGAAGCTTAACCATAATAAATTTATGATCTTGAATCATATTCAATTTCTTAACACTTTCAATTGGTAATCTACCCATACCGAATGATACATATTGACAGTCATGCATTGCTCTAAAGTCAAGTGCACGTAATGCTTCTAATGCTACTTCATCATCACTTGTAAGTGTATTTGACTCAACTGAATCACTAACTACTTTAAATTGTTCTTCTACTTCTTTAATGAAAGTTTCAATTTCTTCCTGAGTATATGTTCTATCAATTGAAGCTTTCGCTTTCATTTCAAAACCGATACTATGTCCAATATTCTTTAATGAATTCACATAGTCCGAATAAACATTCTCAACAGAAAGAAGTTTACCTGCATTTTCCTCATTCACGAAAGAACTAGCGTTCTCTGCATGAAGGTAAGGTGATGTAGCACATCTCGTCAGCATTTCTTCATAGTTTTGTTCAGTTGTAGAAATACTAACTAATTTCATTTTTGTAATTGCCATGATTAACCCCCTTCTAATAAATCAATAGCCTTTGAATCTTCTCAGGCGATATTTTATAACGAATACCTTCGATAATATCCACTATATTTTGAACTTCCATCTCCGAAAGAACCATATAAGCTAGCAAAACAATATCTGGGCTTGAATTAAAATATAAATAATGCTTGTTGATATTGAAACTAATATGCTTTGTAAAGTATTCAATGTCAACAAAACGTTGTGGATCAAAATATCGTCCATACTTTGTCTTATCAATATAAGCTATGATACCATCTGCATCGCAATGCTCGACTAAATATTCTATATCTTTTTTTGTAAAGTTAATTCTTATAGGCGATATTAATTCTTTGATTTGTGATACAGAAGCATTGAAGTATTTCTTCAAACGATAGATTTTAGTAATATTCTCAAGTTCTACTTGAGTTAAGAATATCTCTTCTATATCTTTACGATCGGATCCACTAAATCCCTTTTCTATCATTTTAAGTACTGTCTCAAAGTAATAATTTCGTAATGCACTTTCACATGCCGCAAAATCAAAATCATCCATTTTTTCTGTTCGATGTGGACGTAAAATTTGTGCATAATCCGTATTTTTTAAAACTTCTAACAATTCATCAAATGTGTGTACATTAGCTAAATTACTTATTTTAAATGATGTTTGTTGTTCAATGTATGTTGGCATCTTCGCAATAAAAACGATTTTATCATTGCTTTCAAATGATTGAATACAATTCAAAATTTCATGAATTTCGTTTTCTATTATTCCATAGCGGTAAAAACCATCTTTAGATGATCCAACATAACGCATCAAAGACGAAAAGCGCATAAATAGCCCTTGTCTTAAAAGTGCTTCCAGTTGTCCACGATGAATTGCCTTTTCATTAATACCTGCCAAAACGTCACGATAATAAGTTTCGTTTTTTAAATAGGCTGCTACTTCAGCTACTGACTTCTTTTGTAACATTGTTTGATATTCTTCTGGTCGAATACGTTCACCAAACATTGCTTTTGCTTTTGCTGTAAGTGCGCCTGCTGCCTTATTGGTCATGGCTACCCTCCTTACAAGCTAATTAATCTAAACAATGTTTAAGTATTGTTTCGCACCATTCATCTTTTTTTGTTTGAAAGACTTCTTCAATGTTTTTTGATACCTCTTGAAAATTAGCATCATTATCATGTGCAGCTTGTTGGATACCTTGATCTAATTCTTCTTTTATTTGATCAACTTCTTTTTTTACATCAATCCAAGCTTGCTCACTAATACTTTTCTTTTCATTGGCAATCTTTTGCTTAATGTCAAACTTAAGTTGATGGGCTTCATCTACCTTCTTACGGGCATTTTCATCTTTATTTATTAATTCTTGGATATCATTAAGTTCCATATTGATTCTCCTTTCAAACAAACTTACCATAGTACTATACTCCTTTTCACACCACATTTCAATGGTAAAAGCCTTTTATTAAGGGGTTAAACATGTTAAAATAATATCAATTGCGAGGTAATAATAGTGAAAAAATATTTAACAAAAACAAGTGCAATTTATATTGGCCTTTCCATAGTAATTTCATTAGCAGTAAGCTACTTTATGCGACCTTCTTTTCTATGGATAATTAATACACTTACATTAACTGGTGGAATGGCTCTAGTCATTGGGATATTCCGATATTTATGGATTAAAGGTGATTTTGATCTCTTTGGATATCGCCAAACAAAAAGTGGTTATTTAGAATATAAAAGACAGTTATTGGAAGAAAGAAAAGACCTAGCGAATCCGCTTTTAGGAGCTGGTGGAGTATTAGCGTTTCTTGCGGTTGTACTAACATTCTTCTATTAGAAGGTAAATACCTTCTTTTTTTATAATGCACCCATTTTTTGCTTTATAATAGGCATATGAAACTGATAGTTGCGGAGTTTCAAAGCAGAATTGGTAGTGGCAACCACACTATTTTCGATACAATGAGGTCAGTCAAAAAGGAGAAAATAGTATGAATAAAGATATATCAAAACGTCTTATCAATTTGCGTACAAGTCATTATTTAACTCAAGAGGAATGTGCCACTAAAGTTAAGGTTTCCCTAGAAACTGTAAGACAATGGGAAAATGGTGAATTAAAGCCAAACAGTGATGATTTAATTGCTTTAGCACGATTATATCAATGTAGTATTGATGAACTAATTCATGATCCAAACGAAAATAGCAATTCATTTAATGGAAATCTTCACATTAATTCAAATGGGATAGAAATAAGTTATAATGATAAAAGCATCCAAATCAACGAAGAAGGTGTTGTCATTAATTCACCTAACAATGATTTGGAAGTAACCAAGAATGGTATCTTCAAAAATGGGCAACTTGTAAAAAAAGTAAATATCATCTTTGAATATGATGAAGAAGTAAAATAAGGAGAAAGAGAATATGAATATTGAAATTGCAAACCGTTTAGTAGATTTAAGAAAACAACATGGTTATTCACAAGAAGAGCTTGCTCAGGAATTAGGGATTTCTAGACAAGCTATTAGTAAATGGGAACGAGCAGAATCTTCTCCTGACACTGATAATTTAATCTTACTTGCAAAATTATATAATATTTCACTGGATGAAATGTTAAAAGCAACTTCAGAAACTAATACTGAAGAAAAAACACAGGAACAAGCAACCGACGATACTACCAATTCTAATAAAAGAAAAGGAAAAGTACATGTTGGTTGGGATGGCATCCATGTCAATGATGGTGATGATATTGTTGATATCTCTTGGGATGGTATTCATGTAGTATCTAAAGAAAAAGATGAATTTCATTTAGGAAGAAAAGGCATGCGTGCAAAAAGTAGTGATAATGAAACATTCGATGCAGACAACGATGGTGTATATATAAATGGCAAAAAAGTAGAACGTGAAGATTGGTGGAACGAAGAATGGTCTGATGATGATTATTCGTATAAAAGACATCCCCGCACAGTCTTTGACTACATTCCTTATGGTGTTATTGCTTTCCTTGGTTTCTTATATCTAGGTATCTTCGAAAGTATGTGGCATCCTGCGTGGATTCTATTATGTACTATTCCCATATATACAAGTTTTGCTAAGGCTATTCGTAAAAGAAATCCATATTGTTTCAACTATTCAATGCTTGCATTCACTATCTTTATTTATGTAGGATTTGTATATGGTGCATGGCATCCAGGTTGGGTCGTATTTATAACTATTCCTGTATATTACTACCTTGTTCACTTTTTTAAAAATTTATTCAAACGTAATAAAAAAGATGCTTGGGTTGATGTAGAATATGCTACAAAGAATAAAGATGACTCTGGAATCAATGTTGTTTATGATCTTGATGATGAAGACGACGATGATGACGATGACGAGAAATAAAAAGAAAAGAGCAGTAGCCATCAATTTGATGATTACTGCTCTTACTTTATTTAAGTTCTTTTTTATATTCAGCTAATTCTTGTTGATTTGCCCACACAAAGTGTCCAGGCTTGATTTCATGAAATTCAGGTTTATCAACTGAATAATCATGCATATCTTCATTATACACAATTAACTCTTTTGTTTTCTCAATATGTGGATCTGGTAAAGGAACTGCAGATAACAAACTCTTTGTATAAGGATGAAGACTATTTGTAAATAGTTCCTCAGTCTCTGCAAGTTCAACAATACGTCCTTTATGAATTACTGCAATACGATCAGAAATAAATCGAACAACAGATAAGTCATGAGCAACAAATAGAACTGTTAAATTCTTTTCTTGTTGGAATTTTTTCAACAAGTTTAATACTTGAGCACGAATTGATACATCAAGTGCTGAAATTGGTTCATCCGCAATTAGTAATTCAGGTTCCATTACCATTGCACGTGCAATTCCAATACGTTGACGTTGACCACCAGAGAACTCATGTGGATAACGAGAAGCATGTTCAGGAAGTAACCCAACACTCGCTAAAGCATTTTGTACTTTTTCTTTACGTTCATTTTCATTTTTATACAAATGGAAATTATGTAATCCTTCTGAAACGATGTAATCAATCGTTGCACGTTCATTCAATGATGCAGCTGGATCTTGGAAAACCATTTGAATATTACGAATTACTTCGCGATTTGTAGTTTCATCCAATTTACCATTTATTTTTTTGCCATGAAATAATACTTCACCAGCACTTGTAGGATTGATTTTAATAATTGCACGTCCGATTGTTGTTTTTCCAGAACCAGACTCACCAACTAGTGAGAATGTTTCACCTTTATAAACATCAAACGTAACATTTTTTACAGCCGTAAATGATTTCTTACCTTGTGTAAAAGTAACGGCTAAATCTTTTACTTCTAAAAGTTTTTCCTTAGAATTAGTCATTGTATTTACCTGCTACTTTCAACATACGTTCATGCAATGTTCTGATTGCTTCTGGAGGTTCTACCTTCGGAGCACGAGGATCAGCCAACCATGATTTCACAAAGTGTGTTCCACTTACTGAAAACATAGGAGGTTCTTCTTCAAAATCAATTTTCATTGCATAAGGACTACGCATTGCAAATGCATCACCTTTAATTTGATCATAAAGTGAAGGTGGAGTACCTGGAATTGCGTATAATTCTTCTCCCTTTAATCCTAATTGAGGAAGTGAAGAAAGAAGTCCCCATGTATATGGATGACGAGGATTGTAGAAGATATCTTCAACTTTTCCGTATTCAATAATTTGACCACTATACATAACTGCAACACGGTCTGCAACATTCGCCACAACACCTAAGTCATGTGTAATATAAATTGTTGTAAATCCGTATTCTTGTTGTAAGTCACGAATCAAACGAATAATTTGTGCTTGAATTGTAACATCTAATGCTGTTGTAGGTTCATCACAAATTAAGATTTTAGGTTTACATGCTAACGCAATCGCAATAACGATACGTTGACGCATACCACCAGAGTATTGGAATGGATATTCATCAAAACGTTGAGCCGCATTATGAATACCAACTTTTTCCATCATTTGAATAGCTTCAGCTTTCGCTTCAGACTTAGTCATTTTTTGGTGTTTTTCAATAACTTCCGTAATTTGTCTTCCAATTGTTAGAATTGGATTTAGTGAAGTCATTGGGTCTTGGAATACTGTCGCAATCTTACGTCCACGAATTTCTTCCCAGCCTTTATCATTTTTAATATCTAATAGATTTCTATCTTCGAATATAATTTTACCATTATCCACAACTCCATTTACTTCTAACATTCCAGTAAATGTTTTTGTTAATACTGATTTTCCGCTTCCTGATTCACCAACAATCGCTAGTGTTTCACCCTCATATAATTCAAGTGATACATTACGAATTGCTGTAAGTTCTTTTGAACGAACCTTGAACTTAACCACGATATCAGAAGCAGATAGTACGATTTTTCTTTCCATCTTAAAATCCCTCCTAAATATGTGTCTTTGGATCAGACGCGTCTGCCAAATTTTGTCCTACTACATAAAGTGAAATAGTAATTAATGCCAATACTGCAACTGGAATCCAGAATGTATGCGGTGATTGAGCTAAATAAACTGTATTATCACTAATTGTTTTACCAAGTGATGCTGTTTTTTCACCAACTCCAATTCCTAAATAAGATAAGAATACTTCCAATGAAATGAAAGATGGAATATCTCTAGAAATTGATGTAACGATAACTGAAATCAAATATGGAAGAACATTGTTTTTAACAATATTCCAATTTGAAGTACCTAAGCAACGACTCGCCAAGTTATATTCACGGTCACGAATAATCATTACTTGAACACGAATGAAATACGCCGTGCTTAACCAAGATGTTACAGAAAGTGAGAATATTAATTGTGTTGTACCACGTCCTAAAATATACATAAGAACGAAGACTAATAATGTAAAAGGTACATTCGCAATAACGTTGTAAATTTCAAGCATGAATTTATCTAAACTCTTTAAATATCCCCAGAAAGCACCCACAATTACACCTAATACTGTTGTGATTGCAGTTGCTGAGAAAGCGATAAATAAGGAAGTTCTAGCACCTAACCAAACTTGGTCAAACAAACTATCACCAAATGAATCTGTACCAAACCATTCTGTTGCATTAGGTGGATTGAATTTTGATCCTGGCACATTAATATTAACGTGTTGAGAAGGATTATATCCACTAAGCATTGGTTGAATTAATGCTAATGTAAGAACAATTATAGAAACAACCAAGAAGAAGATTGTAACTTTACTTGCAAAGAATTTCTTAAATACTGATTTCCAATAAGAATATTGAGGAGCAGCTATATGTTCTGATTCTAATTCGTCAATATTGACAAAAGTAAATTTATTATCAGTCATTATTTTGCACCCCCCTCTTTCTCTGTTAATTGAATACGAGGATCTAACCAAGTAATCAATAAATCACCGAACAATACCGCAAAGATAGACACGGATGTGAAGATTAATGTCAACGCAATAATTAAGTTATTGTTATATGCTTTAATTGCATCTGGCAATAGTTTACCCATACCAGGAATTGCAAATACTGTTTCAGTAATAACGGCACCACTAATCGTTAATACGATTGAAGCTGGTAAACCTTGTGCAATTGGAATAATTGCATTTCTTAAAATGTGTTTAATGAAAATTTCATTTTGTGATAAACCTTTAGCACGTGCAAACTTAACATAATCAGCACTTGATTGGTCAATCATATAACGACGAATCCAAATCATTAATCCAGAAGTATTCAATAACGCTAAAATAATTAACGGTAAGACATAACTCAAGAAATTATGAGATCCTAATACTGGGAATTTATCTGGTAAACCAAAGAAAGTAGTACCAATTAAACGACCAAAGTAAATAAACGCTAAAGATGGTACAGCAATCATAAAGTTAATATACACAATACCCATTTTATCGACAAACTTACCTTTTTTACTAGCCATGAAAATTCCAAAAGGTAATGAAATTATATAAGCAAGAATTAAAGATAAAATACCAAATGTCATAGAAATAGACATCATTGATGGATCACTCTTATAAGATGCACAATTTGCATAGTTATCATTAAACTTTTGAGTATCCATACGGTCTAATGTAGAAGTTGCCTTATATCTACAGCTATGTAGTTGTAGTGGCGATTTTGAAGTTGTACCTGTTTCAAAAGTAACTTCTTTATTTACAGTTGTACCTTGTTCGCTTGAAATAACATCAATAATTGATTGTCCATCAAAAGTTGGATAAGAAGTTCCCAAATCTAACTCAATTAAATTTTGATGTAAGAAAGGGAAATTTGAATCTACGTAGAATAAATATTTATTCTCACAACCAGAACACATAATAGCTGGTAAACCATTAAAGTCAGTTCCAACATAAACCTTACGTTCTAGGTCGGGATTTTGTGGATCCTTTACAGCCCAAGGATTATCTATTGTTATAAGATTCTTATAGAAATCAAGAACGATTGTCGTCACCGGCTTATCTTTAAAAGCATACAACAAACCAGACCCCTTATAGGTCTCAATCGTGTATCCTTTAGCCTTATATTCATCTGCAATCTTCTTTGACTCAGCTGAACCAGCTTCAATACATTTAGCTAATTCTGAACCTTCTAGTGCACTGCACATATCTTTTTGCTCAACAAAATCGAGATAGCCAATGCTTTCCCATTTTATATATTTGTATCTTGTTTTTTCATCAATTTTACCACCTAATTTGATATAGGTTTGATCCACTTTAAACACTAAGTCACGAGGTAACAGTGTTTGGATCATAACTATCGCAATTGTGGTGACCAAAAAGATAGAGATAATTGACCGTATTACTCTTCCAAAAATATATCTCCTCACAATAACTCATCCTCCTCTATTCATAAAAAATTGATTAGGGGGAGCTCATCCCCCTAATCGATTATAGTTTGGGCTTAATTCGTTAGTCAACGAATTCTTAACACAAATCTCGTAAGTTTGGAACTATTTCATCCAAGCTTCTTTAGCAGCTTGATAATCAGCAACTGTAATTGCTTGATCAGTAACTACTAAATTTTTGAATTTATAACCAGAAATTCCAGCCATGCTATATGAACGTTCAAATGGATTGAACTTAGCTAAGTGGTAATTTACAGCTCTTGTTTGTGTTTGAATTGGGAATGCTAATGCATTATCAATTAAGAAAGCTTCAGCTTTTGCATATGCAGCATAACGAGCATCATTGTCATTAACGATAGCATCTGCTTCGTCTAACATTGCTTGGTATTTATCTAGACCTACAGCTTTGATTGCAGCTTGGTTAGCTGGATCATTGTAGCTAGGGTTATCTGCTTTTGCAATACCCATTGTTGTTTCAATAACGTCACCGCTCTTAATAGACCAAATGTTTAAATAAGTTTTTGGATCTAAATAGTCAGCACCCCAACCAGTAGATGTATTAATATCCCAGTCAGTGTCTTCAGGACCTACTGCTGTATAAGAAGCTCTACTTACTGTATCATCATCAGCTAAAATTACATTAATTTCAACATAACCAGGTAATGAAGATTCAATTGATTGTTTTAAAGATGATGCTTGAGCAACTAATGTTTTGTCATTTTGTTGTACTAACATATCAAGTTTAATAGGGAATGTAACATCAAGTTCAGCTTCTGCCTTCTTCATGTATTCCATTGCTTTTTCAGGATTGTAGAAAGGATCAGTTCCTTCAGTTAATTCAGTAGCTGTTGTAACATTAGCTGCTACTAAGTCACCATAAGGTTTTCCGTCACTTGTTAATACGAAGTTGTATGGACATTCCATATTACGTAATGCCATAGCAGCGATATCTTGACGCATAGCTTGAGACATGTAAGAAACACGGTCCATACCAGTCTTCATTGCTAAACGGAAGTTCGCATTTTGTAATGCATTATAAGTATCTTGTTTTTCTTTATCTGTTGTTTTGTTTGTATGGTTATAATTTGTACGGTTGAAATTGAAGTTCATACCGAAAGTATATGTATTTTGTAAACCGTTGTATGCATTGTCTTTATATTTATCAAGAGTAGCATCAAAGTTATCAGAAGATACAAGAATAACTGCTTCAGAATAACCAGAATTTTCGAAACCGTTTACAGTTGAAGCTGGATCTGATCCATCATCATATACACGAGTTACATTGTTGATATAAACGTGTTCTGCATCCCAGTAGTTTTCATTCTTAACTAATTTTTGTTCTGATTTAGAAACATTAGAAGTTAAAATGTATCCACCATTATAAAGAATTGAATCATAGTTAGCTGCATTACCGAAACTACATTTGTTAACATCTGCAGCTCCTAATTTACAACCTTCACCTTGTGCTTCAAGGAATTCTTGGTTAATTGGGAATAAAATTGAATAAGTTGTTTTTGTATCAAAATAAGATTCTGGAGCTTCAAGTGTATATTCTAGAGTATAGTCATCAATAGCTTTAACTCCTACTTCTTCCCAAGCAACTTGCCCATTTACATAAGCATCTAAGTTCTTGATTGAAGTTTGTACTAATCCAATTGTTTGTGAATTGAATTCAGCAGCATGACGTAGTCCAGTAACGAAGTCTTGAGCTTTTAATTCATCATAAACTTCACCAGTGCTTGTAACCCATTGAACCCCTGGTCTAATGTTGAATGTCCAAACAGTACTGTCTTCATTTGCTGACCAGTCCTCAGCTAAAGCTGGAACGTAATTACCCTTATTATCATTTTCAAGTAATCCATCAACTAGGTTCGCATTAATTTCATGGTCCCCAGCGTTTTGTGTTACTACATAGTCCATTGATTGCATATCTGTAGTGAATACATAAACGTAATCTGCTGAAGTTTTAGCTCCTGCTTCCCCACCAGTGTTAGGTGTAGAAGTGGCTGGCTTACTAGAGCACCCTGCAACCATTACTAATGCAAGTAACGCAATAAGTAATTTTTTCATAATCTTCCCTCCGTCAAATCAGTTGATTTGCCTCTTTATTTTATGATTATTAGGTGAAAAAGTCAAGAAACATTGAAATTATTTTCATAAACATTTTATGAAAATTTTTACATTTTATTTAATTTATTTCTTAGCTCCCCTATTCTAGCCTGTTTTTATGATATTGTGCACAATTCATTTCTCTGACAAATAGTTACTACAACTAGATGATGGCCTATAATCTCAATTAGATAGTCTAATAATCAATGTTCATTATAATATGATAATTTTAGCTATTCATAGTATTTATCATCATTTAGTACATTATGTCATTATTTTCTTATATTGGATTAAGTAACTTTAGATACTTTTATTTTTCTTCAAATAGAAGCTATAATAATTACAACATATGTTTATTAAGGAGAATCCAATGAAAAAATTAATCACACTTGTTCTTATGCTTTGTTTATCCATTTCATTGTTAGGATGCAGCAAACAAGAAGTTTCTACCAATAATCCCAAACTGGATGATTTAAACATGTTTTATAATACTCTTTCTAAAAACCATAAAAATCTCTATGCAAATATTTCTAAAGAAGAATTAGAAACGGAAAAAAACAAAATTGGTGAAAATATAGAAACTATGAGCGATTCTGATTTCTACTATTCCCTACGCCATTTGCTTTCACTTGTAGGTGATGCTCATACAATGTTGGATTATACAGATGAAAAGTATTCTTATTTGCACGCCTTACCTTTCGCAATCGTTAAATTTGATGATGGTTGGCACCTTATGATCATCAATGACAAATATAAAGATTATCTTGGCACAAAAGTTTTATCAATCAACGATATACCTATGCAAGAAGTTGTTGAAAAAGCGAAATCCATTATTTCCTATGAAAACGAAGCTTGGTTAGAAACCCAACTCTCTAATGCTATTAATTTTAAAGAAGCATTGGAATATCTTGGTATCATAAATATTGATGAAGATATCTATCTTACTATCGAAACAACCGATGCATCCATAGTACAAATACCCATCATTCCTTTAACAGAAGAAGAAGTTCAACAAGCACAACTTGCATGGTATGAACGTAAACAAACACCAATTACAGCCGCTCAAGAAATCTATCGTTATTTACCGCTTGATAATGACACTTTGTTTATCCAATATAACTCATGTCAAGAAGACCCAAATCTTTCCATGAAAGATTTCGCAAAACAAGTAGAGACTGAGTTATCTTCTACGACATACAACACAATCATAATCGACTTACGCTATAATACTGGGGGAAACTCATCTATCATTAATCCATTACTGAACGTTCTAAAAAAATATCAAATGAAAAATAATACACAATTTTATACATTAATTGGAAGTAGTACATTCTCATCTGGAATCATGAATTCAATCGACACAATTGAGGAATTAAACAGTACATTACTTGGATCACCTAGTGGCGGTAATGTTAATGGTTATGGTGAATTAAAATATTTTACACTTGAAAGCACACCCATCACAGTTAGTTATTCAACAAAATATTTTGAATTAATTAAAGGTTATGAAAAAGATTCCCTTTATCCTGATATTTCAATCCCACAATCTTATGAAAATTTTGAAAATGGAGTTGATGCTGAAATTCAATGGATTATGCAAAACAAATAATTATAAATAAAAAAGCCTGTAAGGTCTTACCATTTATTTGGTATTACCTTACAGGTTTTATTTATGCTTCATAAAGTACTTGCCAACCAATGCCATACTTATCTCTTACATAACCATACAATTCACTAAAAAATGATTTTTCTAATGGCATAATTATTTCACCGTCTATTGCAAGTTGGTTAAACCACATTGTTAGTTTTTCAATATCAGTTCCAGAAATAGTAATATTGAAATTATCTCCTACAGTAACTGGATTGCTTGGCATAGCATCAGAGAATTTCAAGGAGTTACCATCAATTTCTAAATGCGCATGGAGTACTAAATCCTTCAATGCATCATTCATTGGAAATGATGGATCACTTGGCATATCTTTAAAATACATTATTTTTGGTTCTACATTAAATACTTGTGCATAAAACTCAACAGCGTCTTTACAATTACCATTGAAATTTAAATAAGCATATATTTTCATATATAAAGTCCTTTCGTGTCGCCTTGACACTTTCTTTATATCATTTAAAATATCTACCTACAATGAATGTGATTATTTGTTTAAATTATAAAAATCTTTCAAATCTTTTTTAAGATCAGAAGGTAAATCATGCCAACGCATTCCAAGTATCGCCCCTTCTAATGCATAAAGACGATTGATACATGCACTATCATCTATTGCCTTAATTTTTAGCCACGCATTTTTACTACCCATCTTCACTAATTCACTTGGTTGAGAAATTCCCACTGCAATTAACTGTCTTTCAATTTCTTTTCCTATGTTTGGTAACTTCGATAATTCAGACATAAAAATATCTCCTTTTTGATATTATAAGTCATGGAGTATATTTCTACCACCTCTATTTAGAAATGATATAATTTGCTTGTAAATAAATAGATTTTACGGAGATGAATTATGACTAAATTAGAACCTACGCTTCAAAATGAAGCATTACACCAAATTAACTTAGATCCATCTAAAGAACCATTTAATCCATCACAAGTTGACTACATACTCGATACTTGTAGTGATTTTCGTATTGATATTTTTCCACAAGATGATTTAACTATGTTTTCTTCTGGTTATTCTGATTTGCTTGGATGGGATCAACTGGTTTATGATGATTATACTGACTTCTTTAAAAATATTCACAAAAATGATATGGATGAATTTACTAATGAATTCAATCAATTGGTTCAAAATAAAAAATATAAATCTTCTTTTGAGATACGCTATTTAAAAAGTGACAATACATATATTTGGCTAAAAATAAATCTAGTTTCACTATCCGATAGCGAAGGTATTGTTAAACGTATCATTGGATTTGCGAATGATATTTCTGCTTTTCACAATAAAATCGAAAGTGATAAAGATGAAATTTATTACGATCGACTTCTAATAGAAGCATCTTGTGATTACCTTTGGGAATATAGTATCTTTGATAAAGTATTCACTTTCACCGATAACGAATATAAACCTATTTCCATTGAACTTATACATTTGTTCACCGAAAGTTTAGGTGATTGCTTAATGGCATGTATGAATGAAATAGGCAAACATCATCGTTTATCTGAATATATGCGAGTATACAATGCTGAAAGCAAACGCGAAGACTGGTATGAGGTTAATCATATATCTTTACGTGACAAAAAAGGAAACTCATTGAAACTCATGGGAACCCTTAAAAATGTCAGTGACCATGTAGACGAAAAAAATCATCTAAAGCATGTTGCCTATCGTGATGCATTGACAAATTTATACAACCGTCATGCATTATCAGAAAAGCTTCAATACGCATTTGATGAATATAAAGAAACAAAGAAAAATACGGCAATCTTTTTCTTTGATTTAGATAATTTTAAAAGTGTGAATGATGAGTACGGACATACAGGTGGAGATATTGTGATTAAAGCTTTCTCTCATATCCTAAAAGCATTCTTTGAACAACATGATGGTTATTCCTTCCGTTGGGGTGGAGAAGAGTTCTTATGTATTCTTCCTTATACAACAGAAATTGATGCGACGAAGTTTGCGCAAAATATATTAGATTATGTTAATTCTATTGAACTTCCTTGGAATAATTCCAAAATTAAATTTGCCACATCTTGTGGAATATCAATATTTAAAGACGAAGATATTGATTATCATCAAATAATTCAGCGTGCGGATGAAGCAATCTATTATGTAAAATACAGTTCAAAAAATAGTGTTCATTTTCAAAAATAAAATAGTGGAATATCCACTATTTTTTATGATTATTATAATGATTCTTTAAACACTCAAATGTTTCAACACTTAGCACATGTTCAATACGACAAGAATCTTGATAAGCAATTTCTTTTTCAACACCTAAACTCATAAGCATTTGTGCAATCATCTCATGTCGTTCATAAACACTTTCGGCAATTAGTCTTCCCTTTTCGGTAAGTGTTATAAATCCATTTTCATCTACGAGTATAAGTTCATTCTCGCGGAATTTTTTCATTTGTTCACTAACCGATGGCTTAGAAAAACTCATTTCAGTTGCAATATCGATTGACCGAACATTTCCATTTTTTTTATGTAACATTAATATCGTTTCTAAATAATTTTCTGCTGATTCTTGTATTTTCACAAAAGACCTCCAAACCTTGTTATATGGTTTGAGTATAGCATATTCAAAATTCTTATTCAAACCGCATGCTATTCATATTTCTTTCCTACAATATATGTTGGGACAAGCATTAGTAGTATTAATAAAATTATCGCAACCGATTTCATTGTTTCATACGTAAATGGTGAAAATGCAGAATAAATTGCATAGATAATCGATAAGAGTACAAGATAGATTGATAACCCCACACAATTCGCATAGACAATTGCTTGCCAGTTATTATTATTTAATTTCAAACCAGCAATATGGAATCGCACAAAACCATGTGTATATACATCAACCTTATTTTGATCATAGTATATAGGTAACTTTGTTTTGGCAAAAAAAGTGAAATATACCAATATTATTAGTGTCAATAATTGAATCTTTCCTATTTCATTAACCGTTCCTTGGGGTGGTAAATAATTCATTGAACTCATCCATACAGAAATTATGCACATGATGCTTATTGATAAAAGAAAGTAAATTGTTTTCATCAATTGTATCCTCTTACTCATTGCTATCTCTTCACTAGTAGCTTGAATTGAACTTTCAAGTATCAAACCAATTTGTTCTTTGTCTAACTTTTCACCTTCTTTTATTCGTTCACTATGATAGAGTTCAGTTAAAGTTATATTGAACATGTTTGCAAGGGGTTCTAAAAGTGTAATATCTGGAAATGATAATCCTCTTTCCCATTTACTTACTGCCTTGTCGGATACACCTAATCTTTCTGCCACATCTTTTTGAGTGTATCCTTTTTCCTTCCGCAGTTCAATTAAGAATTCTCCAAATTTTATATTGTCTATTGTATGCATCTTGCACCTCCTAAGTAAAGAATAGATAATTGCACAAAAATTTCAACCGACCATTGGTAGAGTCAATAATAAAAGAGCCCGAAGGCTCTTCAATTAACGCATGTAATAAGGTTTTACGTAAGCTGGGATACCATCTTTCATAATGATAACTGGTTCCCCTTGAATAAGTGGACGTAAGTAGCTATAAGCTTCATCACTAATTCCACGGTAGTTTGGAAGAATCCATTCTGCTGGAAAATTCTTAACATGGTTTGCCACATTAGATGCATCAGTTGCAAAGTATTCAACATCGTATTCAGCTGTATCTTTACGTTTAACACCTACCATCTTACCTGTAAATGTTTTATCCATTGATCTCATATGAGCGCTCATACCAAGTTTGAAGCTTTCTTCTACGTCTACTAATGATTGTTCAGAAGCATGACAACGTTGAGCTGTTGATAAGTCTTGAACTTTACAACGAGAAGCTGAACCTGATTCAAGAATTAAATTCTTAAGCGCATTTCCTGCTCCACCTAAGATTGCATGACCGAAACCATCATTCTTAGCTTCACCAGCTGCAAGGTAAGTACCATCTGGGTAACGAACACCTTCAGAAACAACAACATAACATTTGTTTTTTTCTGCGATG
>NZ_JAVXGL010000041.1:0-17835 GCF_036657415.1 Anaerorhabdus sp.
TAAGCCTTTGATGATCCTTTATTAATTAACATATATTGCCCAGCCGGCATATCTACACCAATTTTATACATTCCACTTGAATATTCATTAGTTGTTTGAGGTTCTGGTGTTGGAGTAGCTATTGCTGAAGCACTATTTCCATCATTTTTTGATGAAGTAGTATTATTCATAAGTGCTAGGAGTCTTTCATCAACACCTTCGCCGCTAAACAAGAAATTTCTAAATTCATTATAAGTTACACCAATTTTAGTTAACCACTCACCAAAATCAGCTTTTCCAGTCTCAACAAGGGCTTTGGCTTCATCACTACATTCACCATTTTTTGCAAGGTATTTATCATCTTTAAAATTATACGCACATACTACTTGATCATCTTTAAACCCTACAATTCCTTCATTAGTGCTTGTTACTAATATTTTAACAGTACCTTTTGCTGTAGAATTTTCAATTATCGTCGCTAATTTTCCATTCTCATCAGGAACTGAAACAAATTCTGTTCCTAGTTTTTCACTTACAAAACTAAATGAATCCAACTCATACACAAAACCATTCTCTTCCAAAACTTTCAATATCTCTTTTGGCTCTCTTCCTGCTGAATTCTCAAATGGATCTTTCTTCCCAGATGAAGAGCATCCAGTAAGTAATAAAAACGAAACAAGTAAACCTAAAATAATTTTTCTCATATTATTCTAATCTCCCTTTTTAATATAATACCTCATTAGTAATTTTTTTAAAAGTACTAGTTATATTCTTTATAGAAATATTTTTTTTATAAATTATTAACAACATTTTGATTCATCTAACTTCAAAATTATAGTAATCATTATAAAAGTTGAACATCAAGTTCAACTTTCATTTTTATTTAATCTTATTATAAATCATTAATGCTCTTGCAACAATTTGATCCATATTATAGTACTTATAATCAGCCAAACGTCCTAATAAGTGCAAGTTAGAAATATCCTTAATTTTATCGCAATAAGATTCATATTTCTTTTTATCTTCTTCAGTGAAAATTGGATAATACGGAATATTTCCCCTATCACTATGGCGATTGTAAGCTAATGGATATTCAACTGCAATTGTTGTTTTATCACTTGGATAAGTATCCATTAATAATTTATATTCCGTGATTCGTGTAAAACCATTAATTTCAGCAGGTGTAGGATAATTGACTGTAGCTGCTTCTTGATAAGTACCCTTATGACTTTGTTTGTCAAAATCTAAACTACGATATGATAAATCGCCAAATTGGTAATTCAACAAATCATCCACAGCACCTGTAAATATAACAGGCCCTGTAAATTCTTCTTCATCATAGAATACTTTGTTACACTCTAAATCAACATGTACATGTTCATGTGCATCTGTATTTAACATAATTTCAATTTTTTCTGATGCAAGCATATTTTCAAAGATAGCTGTATAACCGTTTTTTGGCATGCATTGATATTTATCTTGAAAATAACGATCATCTCTTCCGACAAGTACTGGCACACGAGCAGTAACACCTGGATCAATTTCTTCTGGAGTTAATCCCCATTGTTTCATCGTATAGTATTTAAATACATTTTCATAAATGAAATCCGCAAGTTCTTTAACTTCTTCATTTTCGTTTTCTTTTAAACGAAGTATAGGAACTTTAGTATCCATTCCGTATGCTTCGACTAAAGCTTCTTTTAATCTTTCAGCTTTTTCTGTGTCAAAACATTTCTCGATGCTTGTAAGGTTAAAAGGAATTGGAACTTTTTTTCCTTCTATTACCCCTAATACGCGATGCTCATAAGGATACCATTCTGTGAATTTAGATAAATAATCTACAACGTCCTTACTGTTTGTATGGAAAATATGAGGACCATATTCATGGTAACGAACACCATTGTCATCAATATAATCAAACATATTTCCACCAATATGGTTTCTTTTTTCAATAACTAATACATTTTTATTAGAGTCATTTGCATATCTTTCCGCAATTACAGCCCCTGCAAATCCTGCTCCAACGATAATTACATCTGGTTTCATTTAGCGTCCCTCATACATTTTCTTGTAGTAGTTTTGGTATTCACCATTGATAATATTTTTCCACCATGATTCATTATCTAAATACCATTTTATTGTTTGTTGGATACCTGTATCAAAATTATACATTGGTTTCCATCCTAATTCAGTTTCAATTTTTGTAGGATCAATCGCATAGCGCAAATCATGTCCTTTACGATCAGTAACATAATTAATTAAGCTTTCTGGTTTGTTCAAAGCTTCTAATATAGTTTTAACAACTTGTAAATTTGTACGTTCATTATGCCCGCCAATATTATAAACTTCACCAACTCTACCCTTACGAACTACTAAATCAATAGCACTGCAATGATCATATACATGCAACCAATCACGAACATTTTCCCCTTTACCATATACCGGTAAAGATTCATTCGCAAGCGCTCTAGATATCATAAGTGGGATTAGTTTTTCAGGAAAATGATAAGGTCCATAGTTATTTGAGCAACGACTAATCGTTACAGGTAAGCCATAAGTACGGTAATATGCAAGCACTAATAAATCAGCTGAAGCCTTGCTACTTGAATAAGGACTTGATGTATGAATTGGTGTTTCCTCTGTAAAAAACAAGTCTGGTCTGTCTAGTGGTAAATCACCGTAGACTTCATCAGTAGAAACTTGATGATATCGTTGAATTCCATATTTACGACACGCATCCATCAATACTTGCGTTCCCATAATATTGGTTTGTAAAAATATTTCTGGTTCTTCAATACTACGGTCCACATGGCTTTCGGCAGCAAAATTCACGATAATATCAAATTTTTCTTTTTCGAATAAATCATAAATAAATTTTCTATCCGCAATATCACCTTTTACAAATTTAAATTTTGGATTTTTCATTGCTTCTTCAAGTGTTTCTAAGTTTCCAGCATAAGTCAAAGCATCTAGACAAACAATTTCATCTTCTGGATGTTTTTCTAATTCATAATAAACAAAATTACTGCCAATAAATCCAGCACCGCCAGTTACACATATCTTCATACTAATTCCTCCTGAATTCTTTGAATTTCTTTTTTGATTCCTTCACTTAATGATACTTTAGGTTCAAAACCTGTGAGTTGTTTTAATTTCGTAATATCCAACACAATTGATTCTACAATTGGAACATCACTTGGTATAGTTTTAATTTTAGTTTTTAATTGCGTATCCTTTTCCACTTCATTAAAAATGTCTTGTAGACTTGTTCCTGTTCCTGATCCCACATTGACTATTTGATTAATAATGTTATTTTCAATACATAAATGAACTGCATTGGCAAAATCGTCGATATAAATATAATCACGTATTGTATGCGGTGTCCCCCACAATTCAAATTCTTCATTCTTTAATGTTCGCTCAATATAAATTGGTATAACCCCTTGTTTTTTATCAGTAACTTGATATCCACCATAAGGGTTAGTTAACCGAAGCACTACAAAATTCAGTCCTGAGTTTATCAGTAATTGTTCAATTAGCGCTTTACTTTTTGCATAAAGTGTCCTTGGATGAATTTCATGATTTTCTGATATAGGGTTTGAACTATTCCCATAAATTGTTCCACCACTTGATAAAAAATAATATTTTTTGATTTTATATTTTTTAAGTTTACCAAACATTTTTTCATACAAATTTGAAATTTGAAGTAATTTCTCATCTTCATTATCTGAAATTGCGTTATTTGAAAGAACTGAAATTGAATCAAATACTATTGCGTCTTCAAATGTATCATCAAATTCATCATTAAACGCATCCAAATAAGTAAACTTGTTAGATAACTTTGTGTATGGACTATCCAATCCAATTACTTGAACATCGTAATACTTACTTAATTGTTCTGATAAATTGTAACCAAGATAACCACATCCTAGGAATATTAATTTCATATTTCTCCAATCTTATTTGTTGTATGTTGTTTTCATCGAACCTGCTGCTACAAATCTCAAATAATCACCATACGTACTTTTACCATAATTTTCTGCCGCTTTCAATAATTCTTCCTTATCAATCCATCTATTATAATAAGCAATTTCTTCAGGAACAGAAATTTTGATTCCTTGAATCTCTTCAATTGTTTTAACATAATTGGTGGCTTGTGATAATGAGTCGATTGTTCCGGTATCTAACCACGCAAATCCACGTCCAAACATTACACAGTCAATTTCTCCGTTAGTTAAATAAATTTTATTCAAGTCTGTAATTTCATATTCTCCACGTGCAGAAGGTTTTAAATTTTTTGCATATTCAACAACACGATTATCATAGAAATATAAACCTACAACTGCATAGTTACTTTTTGGACTTGTTGGTTTTTCTTCCAAACTCAATACTTTTCCATTTTCATCAAACTCAGCTACACCAAATCTTTCTGGGTCATGTACATATTGTCCAAAAATTGTTGCACGTCCTTTATTATCAACAGCTTTCTTCAACATTGCTCCAAATTGATTACCATAGAATATGTTATCTCCGAGAACCATGCAAACATCGTCATCACCAATAAACTCTTCACCTAATACAAATGCTTGTGCAAGACCATTAGGAACTTCTTGAACTTTATAGGATAAATTAATTCCAAATTGAGAACCATCGCCTAATAGTTTTTCAAAATTAGGCAAATCAGATGGTGTAGAAATAATCAGTATATCCCTAATTCCTGCCAACATTAATGTGCTTAAAGGATAATAAACCATGGGTTTATCATAAATTGGTAATAATTGTTTAGATGTTACTTTAGTCAGTGGGTACAAGCGTGTACCACTACCTCCTGCAAGAATAATCCCTTTCATAGAATTTCCTCCATTTTTACTAATTTATTGTACCATGTTTAATAAATTTTAAAAACCCAAGAAATAAATTTACTTGGGTTTGTTTTGTGGTATAAATACCTACTTTATGGTGTGACAGTTTCAGGAGTTGGTGTTGATTCAGGAGTTGGCGTTGATTCTGGCGTTGGTGTTGGTGTTGGCGTTGGCGTTGGTGTTGGCGTTGGCGTTGGTGTTGGCGTTGGCGTTGGTGTTGGTGTCGGTGTCGGTGTTGGTGTTGGTGTTGGTGTTGGTGTTGGTGTTGGTGTCGGCGTTCCTCCACCAGTTTTCTTATACAACACTTCTATTGTTGCATCATTATTAGGCATTGTACCAGTATAGGTTGCATTTACAATTGTATATCCAGTAATAACTGGACTAGTAACTGTATATGGTTGTCCACCAATTACTTTCATTGTTGTTGCGCCTTGAATCTCAGCTTTAGTATCTGCATCTACGTACTTAACAGTCAACGTAAATTCTGTACCTGTTGTTGCCACACAAGTATTTTTATTCTTATCGTACTTTTGAGTAGTGTCGGTACATACACAGTTTGGATATTCTCCTGTTGAATTTGCTGGGCACTTAGTAACTACATTCTTTTGTATAACCTTTATATTAATTTGTGTAAATGCACTTGCTGCTGTTCCTGCTGGAACATCTTGCCAGATAATTGTTCCATCTGCTAGATTTCCATCATAACCTTCCATACCTTCTGTAACATATTGAATATTTACAGCAATACCAAATGATTTAGCCCATGCAGTTAATTTACCAACAGTTGTATAAGCAGGTAAATTATCTGGAATTTCTGCAACGATAACTTTTTCTGCATATGTTTCATTTGATAATGTAGGTGGATAGAATTCCCATGTAGCTTCCCATTTAACTGACTTTGGCGCATCAATCTTGCTGTTTAAATCAATATTACGAGTAATACCTGCACGAGTATCTTTTAATGAACCTTCATATAAACGATAAATATAAATATTTTGTTGTAACCCTTCATTCCATAATCCAGAGTTATATCCAGTAATACGTGATCCCACAATATCGAAAATCTTTTCTGGATGTTCTTGGTCAAATGAACGATTTACTTTTCCCATTGAATAATTGAATAATGAAATTAATTGATCAATAGACATATTTGTTGATACATTATCACCAGCTGCGTCTAACATATCCAACGCTTTATTCAAATCACGAAGTCGCATTACTTTTGTTAGAATTGCTTCAATAACTTGTTGTTGATTAGCTTGACGTTGGAAATCACCCGTTGCATAAAGTTTTCTTTCACGTGCAAAAGCCAATGCTTGTTCACCATTTAATGGTACATTTTCTCCTGCAGGAATCCAAACTGTTTTATGCCCACGTTCAGAAGAAGAGTTTTGTCCTACAAATTCGTATGGATTGTTTACAACAATTCCACCGATTGCATCTACCATATCAACAATACCTTTAAAATTACTTTCAAAATAATAGTCAATAGAAATACCTGTTAGTTGTTCAACAGTATCAATGGCACATTGTCTAGAACGTCCACGTGCTGAGTTAATTTTACTTGAACCACTTGAACATGCAATTGGCACATAACTATCACGAGCAATTGATGTCAATGTTACTCTCATACTTATTGGATTAAATGAAGCAATCATCATTGCATCTGATAATCCTTCAGCAGTCCCCATAATAAGTACTGTAAAAGGTTCTGTTGTTAAATCTTTATCACTACCTTTTTCTACATTCACTTCTACTACTTTAGAGAATGTATCAACAGCTTTTGTATTAACTAAATATTCATCAAATCCATCATTGACACCTAATTGTGCTTCATAGTTGCCTGGAAGTGCAGCAATGTCTACTTCACCTGCAAATAATCCTTGGGCAAGGGTAATGTAATCTTCATATTCTGTTGTTGTAACAGTAACATTTTCAGATTTTAATTTTTCTAAAGCTAATTTCTCATAGTTACTATCTTTAACAACACCCAATGTTTTCCCATTCATTTCTGCAATTGAATTAATTGAAAATTGTTGATTCGCATCAAAAATAACTAAACTTGTATCTACAGTTTCGTTAATTGTTCCAGTTTGAGTAATCTTATTTACATTTTTATTAATACGTCCTGTGACATAAGTACCAAATCCACCTAGTAGTAAACAGATTACTAGAAAAGCAGCACCTATGTTCAAATATTTTTTCCGTTTTGTTCTTACCAACATGAATATTGTTAAATTCATAAACAATAAGATAAACAAAATAACAATATTGATGATAATAAAGATTGGTTTGCTTAGTGTACTATATCGAACCACACTTAACAATGTCCACCATACTAATCCATTTGCAATCAAAGTTAAAGCAGTAAGGACTATATTTAATGCTGTTATATCTTGTTTAATTCTTCCATTTTTCTTTTTAACAGGAGGTCTATTTGAAACTGTATTTTTTCTATTTTTAGTCATATCGTTCCTCCTTTAATCGTAATTATCATACATACGTACGATTTCAAAACGTCCATTATTATCTGCGACAGTAAAATATCCTGTTTTTTGAAATTCATCTACATTAATTTTGCTCGATGATTTATAAGTCCATGTTGCTTCCACATAATATGCTTTTAAAACTTGATCACCAATTACATAGTCAGCAGCATAATCTACTTTAGTTTCAATGGAATCAACTTCTAATAAATTTTCACGACCATATTGTGTAATGTATAAATCTAAGTCTTTATAAAAGCCCCATCTTGACTCTTCGGCAAATGTCGTATATTTGGGTCCATAAATATATTGAACTCCACCAACTTCATAGTTTCCATCTTTGTTTGTCCAAGTATAATACTCTGCAATAAAATTGCGTACAACTGCATCAGCGATTTTCAAATCATCGCCTTCTTTTAAAGCTGCAGTGAGTGCCTTGAAGTTTTCTTTATTTAATTCTGTTGGATTATTGCCTATTGTATAGTAGTCATTCTTCATTGAACTTCCTGAACCAAGGTCAACAGTTGTTCCTGAACCGCCGCCTTTTTTAGTAGCTACACTAAAAATGTTATATCCAAACAACAAAGTAATAACTATTGATATCACCATGATTCCTAACAGTAGGTAACCATTAATGGCTTGGTTGCCTTTTTTACTTTTTGACATAGTTTTCCTCCACTCTACTCATAAATCTTTCTTACAATATAATTAGGACGTCTTTTAACTTCCATATATGTTTTTGATAAATATTCACCTATTATACCTAATGCTATTAGTTGAATTCCGCCTAAGAATAACATAATCGTAACCATGCTAGGCCATCCACTTACTGGATCACCAAAGAGTGCAGCACGAACCATTACAAATATCATTGATGCAAAAGCAAAAAATGAAATAAATAATCCAAAGAACGTAGCAATACGCAACGGTGCTACAGTAAATGCAATAATACCTTCAATTGCATATACTAATAATTTCCAAAATGACCAACTTGTTTCTCCCGCAACTCTTTCAACATTTTCATATTCTAAATATTCTGTTTTAAATCCAACCCAAGAGAAAATTCCTTTTGAAAATCGATGATACTCTTTTAAACGTAAGATTTCATCAACAACTTGTCTTGTCATTAAACGATAATCTCTTGCACCATCAACAATTTCTACATCTGAGAATTTATTAATAAGTTTATAAAATTGACGTGCAAAGAATGATCTAATTGGAGGCTCACCTTTTCGTGAAACTCGACGTGTACCTACAATATCAACCCCTTTATCTTTCATTGTCTTAAACATAACAGGCAAAAAAGATGGTGGATCTTGCAAATCCGCGTCCATCACAGTGATATAGTCTCCTTTTGCATATTCAAGGCCGGCTAACAAACCGCCTTCTTTACCAAAATTTCTGCTAAAATCAATTACTTTAACAATATCTTTATGTGCTTCATATAGTTTTAAGCATTCTTCAAGAGTACTATCTTTTGAACCATCATTCACAAAGATAATTTCATATTTCGTACCCATTTTCTCAACAACTTGAGATGTTGCCTCATAAAAAAGTGAAACAGTTTCTTTTTCATTATAGCAAGGTACTACAATTGATAACATTTTCATGGTATCCCTCCATAACATCAATATTATACGATAATCATAACTAAAAGTATACTTCCTAATATTTTCTTAAGAATTGCTTTATGTGAACTCTTTTATGGATTATTATAGTAATGAAAAGGATTAACATCATGAAAAATAGCCTAAAATTAAAGCAAAACATTATTTTGTTTGTAGTTTTTACAATTATCATTTTCGTTTTATTCAACCCGTATTCCTTTAATTTAATAAAATCACTTATTACAGGAAGCCCATTAAACTTAGATCAACTTTACATCATTCAAGATGACTGGATTCAACAAGGTATTCCTTTCTATAAAGAGTTTTTCAATCTCTTAGATAGTGGCAAACTCGCTTGGAGTTGGAATTTGTTTCTAGGTAATGATTTTTTTACTTCCAAGGCTGTATTGTATATGACAAGTGATATCTTTGCATATTTGGGATATTTAATTAATAAATTCATAAATTTTGTTCCCAATACATTATTTATTTTAACACTATTTAAGTGTTATCTGTCTGGTTTTACATTCTTTTATTTTTTGAAAAGCTTTAAATTAAAATATACAACTAAGTTACTTTTCTCCTCATTATTTATCGCAACTGGCTGGTCACTTATTTTCTTGGAACATCCTATATTTCTAAGTTTTTATTGTTTAACTCCTCTATTAATGGCAGGCATTGAAAATGTATTACAAAGAAATAAATTTTCATTACTCGTTATTGTTGCAGCATTACTTATTGCTATGAATTACTATCTAGCATGGACTATGTGTATTTATATTTTGATTTATTGGTGTATTCGCTATTTCATGATTCATGAATACAATATAAAAGCTTTCTTCCAGTTATCATTTAAAACACTAGGGGCATTTATTATAGGTGTACTTATTGCCGCCATTGTCTGGGTACCATCATTAATGTACATGATAAATAGTCCTCGCCTTGTTACTGAAGGTATTGCATCCTATACTACTTGGGGTACTACCAATATTCTTGCAATAATTATGAATTTCTTTATTCCGGTTACTAAATTTGACAATCTTCTCTATCATGACATGTGGTATTACTTTTACCAGATTGGAATTTACAGTGGAATATTACCTCTATTATTAATACCTCAATATTTTAAACAAAAGTTTTCTAAAAAAGAAAAACAACTATTCGCAACATTACTTATCTTAACTTTATTCACATTGATATCACCATTCATTGGAAAAATTTTTCAATTCACATATAGTCTTCGCTATACTATTATCTTTAATTTCACACTGCTAATTATTGCGGCAATTGTATTCAACAATCTTAAAAAAGTTAATGTAAAACTCTTATTATTCACAGAATTCGTTATTTTACTAATAATTTTTTTCTTGAGTGTTATATTGCCATCTCTAAATAATTTAGATTTGAAAATGTATCCAGAAATTAAAATGTTATTTATGGCAGCAATGTTTTCAATAATCTACACAGTACTCTTGATATTATTTAATTCTAAGAAAAATGTTATTTATCTTTTAGGGTTATTCGCTATCGCAGAAATGTTATATCAAGGCAATCAAGCCATTATCTCTTATAGTAAAAATGAAATTATAAAAGCAACTTATATTTCAAATGCCGCAGCCGTTGAATCCACTTATAAGTTGCTAAAAGAATTAGATCCGTCATTTTATAGAATCAATATTCAGGTTGATGAAACAATTCCTGAAGTAGACACTACAAATTTCGGATTATATTATAATATTCCAACACTAAAAACTTATGACTCATTATATAATTATTATAGTTACGATTTTCTAAAATATACTCGTCAGTATCCTGAAATCAACTGGATATTTCACTTTGATGATTTCACAATATATGATAATTTAGTTGTAAAATATTCTATTGTCTCTACAGATGTTGATCTTGATTCCTACTATTATAGCGGAGAAGAAGTATTTATTGAAGGTATTCCTGACGGCTATAAAGTATTCAAATATGATGGTGACTTCGCTATGGCAAAAACATATAGCTCTTTCATTGGCACAAATGAAATGCTAGCATTGTCTGAAGATGATAACATTTATCTTCATGAATTAGCAAATATACTTACAAATAATTTAGTAGTCGATGATAAACTCTTAAATTCATTATCTTCAAAATATAGTCAAGTGCCTAAACAATTTTTCAATCCAACTGATTTTACGAATAATTCTATTTCCTTCAATATTAATCTAGTGGAAGATGCAATTGTATACTTTAGTATCCCATATAGTGATGGATGGAAAATAACAAGCAATAATACTTCCGTTACACCACAATTGGTTAATGGTGGTTTTATTGGTTTGGAACTTAAAAAAGGTGCAAATGAAATTCATTTCAATTACACCATTCCTTACTTCAATATTGGTTTAATAATCAGTGGAATCGGACTAACCCTAGGTGGTCTATTATTAATTAAAAAATTATATAAGAAACACTAATTTACAGGAACAAGTTGAACTTGTTCTTGTTTTTTTACTATTTTAAATAATCTTGAAAAGTCTATATCTGATTCATCGAGATAGCTACTTAACAATTTATTTCCTTCATCATCATACATATATAAGTAAAAATAATCGTACTGACTTAACAATTCATCGAATTCTTTTTGGCTGAATTCAACTGAATAAATATCATCTTGATATTTTGGTTTACCAAAAGAATAGGCACTCATTTCTATTGGCATCAAATAATATCCCAAAATATAGTGATGAATAGCTTTCTCACCCTGTTCCATCATTAACACTTTATCACCTGGTCTAATATGTTGTTTAAGCATCTCTGCATATTGCATTAATCCATCACCCCAAGAGTAATATGTTGTAGAAGGTTTTAATCGATTATAATCCGTAGTTGAAATAAATAGAATCAAGACAAGCACTATACTTCCCACACTTTTCCAACTTACTTTAAAATCTTCAAAAATTGTATAGATAATTAATAAGATTCCTGCAAAGATATATGTTGCCATATACCTTTCAAACGAAGCAAGTATTGGTCCTTCATAGGGACCAAACGCAAAGACATATAACATCAGCATTCCAAAGGCATATCCTATTGCACCCAAATCAAATACTATCATCTTCATAAATGTTGATTTGCGATTGTTTTTGAATATATACGATATTCCAAATAAGAATATGTTTATTAAAATGATTGAAAATACATAAGAAAGTTTGAATGGTTGATAAAACATTGTTCTTGTAAACAGCGCTTCAATAAATGTTTGTGCTGTTTCAACTTGCCATGGCTCACCAATCGTTCCCTTAACAATACCAAATATGTCAAATACTTTTAAATCACCATAAGAGAATTGACCAATTAGTGCGCCATTTACATTGGAAAGACTAATGATAAATTTCCAACTTAAATAGAATAAAACTGGAATGCTTATTGTCATTAAAAATGTCATTCCTATTTTTTTCAAATTAATGTTTTTATAATTTGAAATTACTTTAATTATAATCGCAAAAATAATTAATCCATAAAATGCTAATCCTATTTGTTTCAACAAAATTAGGAACGCACACAACAAACTTAACAGAAAACTATTCTTAATTGTTAATTCATGACTAAACACAAAATAAATTGAATAACCAAATATGATTCCAATCAATGAATCAACATAAATTGAATTGTAATAGAATAAACTCAAATCTGGTAAAACAAGAATTACAGTAAATAAGATAAATACACTTAATACTATATTTAGCCAATTTTCTTTACTCAACTTTATTTTTGTAAATAAAATCAAAAGAAAACTCATTTCAAGAAATTGCATAGCACGTATACAATAGGCTTCATTATAACCACCTGACAAAAAACACCAAATTGTTTCATATAGTGAAGCTATTGGTGGATAGTCTTTATGTGCAAAAATAAATGATTTATCAAAACTATAGAATTGATCAAAATTAACATTATATTTAACCATTGAACCCCAATGCATATAATCGTCCCAATGATTAAAACCTCTAACCCAATTCATACCTACAACTAGAAAATAAACAACTATTGTTATTACAAATCCTGTTGTAAATATATTTTGAAAGGGTATATTCCATTTTTTATTTTTACAATATTCACCGATTTTGTATAGAATGTAAAATAGTATAATGCCTATTGTCAAATAAAATCCTAGTTTAAGTGAACCTACTAATCCTCCAAGATACATAATTAATGCTGCACTAATTAAAGAGAATGGTAACATTTTTTCGAATTTTTCATTGAATACATCTACAAAAACAGTATTCCATAAAATAATATAAAGAAGAACAACTATTATACTCATAAATTCCCTCACTTAGATATTATCTGTTTTAAAATTTCTAAAAATCCAAGCAAATATCATAATGTTCCATCTTCTAACCATTTTGAAATATTTGTTTTTCATCCCACCTAAGTCATTTAGATAGTGATTTTTACTCCAATTTGGAAATTCTTGATTTAACAAATTCCATCCCAATAAAATAGTATCTTTACGATCATCTTTATCTTTTATTCTAGAACTCCGCAAAAAACTATTTCCAAGAAAAAATTTAATATGCAAATATTCTAATTCATCATAATATTCTTCATATAGACTGTTTGTCTTAAAATAGTCCACAATAATCTTAAACACTGTAATCATGTTTTTAACTTGAACATTATTTGTATGCGTAATACTAGCACCATGCTGCACGTAAGACACAAATGCTTCATCTATGAAAGCCAGTTTGTTAATATGTGGAGTTAAACAATATAAGAAACATGCATCTTCATAACGATTTCCTGTAGGAAATTCTAAGTCTAAACTTCTTACAAAATCTGTCTTATAGATTTTATTCCATAAAGTGGCAAATAATTTTACCATCATGTCTTTGCCTTGTTTATAAGGCCCTTCTAATTGTATTTTTTCACCATGTTGATTAACCCATTTGAAATTACTTACAACGACATCTGCATCTTCTTGTATAGCCTTATCATACATTTTTTCAAACATATCTAATGTTGTATAATCATCGCTATCTAAAAACCCGAAATATTCACCCGTTACTTTTTCAAGACCGTAATTTCGAACATCAGCAATACCTCCATTCGGTTTGATAAAGGATTTAACTTGTGGATATTTTGCAACATATCGATCAATAATTTCTTGACTGTTATCTGGTGAACTATCATTTATAACTAATATTTCCATGTTCAAAAGTGTTTGGTTGACTAAGCAATCCAAACACTTCTCTAAGTATTTTTCTACGTTATAAACAGGTACGATTATACTAACTGTTGGTCTCATATCTATTCACCTTTTTTATATGCTTCAACAATTTTATTTAATAAAATTGCTAATAATAGCGCCATAAATGTTGTAGTAATAAATTGATCTAAAGTATGTCCACTTGTATACGCTGTTGCTAGTGCTGCAACCAATGACATCGCATAAACAAAAATATCTAGTTTGAATAATTTCTTCCACTTTATAATAACTAGAATTGCTCCTCCAAGTACTGCAATTACCCATGGTATAGTTGTTAGGAAAGAGCCTAATGGACCTAATGTTAGCCATTGTTGTTTGAAGTCTTGTTCTAAGAGAATCGATCCATTCATGAATGTAGAATACCCTGCACCCCAAAATCTTTGACTACTATTTAATGTAGATAGTTTATAATTCATGAAATTTGTTTGAATTGTTCTTCCCCCGACGCGTTGTTCAAGTGGTAAGAATAAAACATCCACCCAATATTTAGGATCGTACTTATAGTTATACCAATCTAAATAATATTGCTTTGGAATTGAACTTGCGTATTTGGCTCTAATTCCATAATCTTCAAACATATAAATATAGAAATCATCAAATTCTTTTGTTCCAGGTATTAGTGCTTTTGCTTTATCTGAATCAAGTTCCTCACGTCCCTTATCTGCAGCACCATTTTCAGAAAGTGCTACATCGTTTATTGCATCGATGCTTTGATTAACGACTGCTGGTGTAAAATTCAAGATAGCACCAAATAATGCAGCCATACAAATTGTAAAAATTAATACACTTGTTTTAAATTTTTCGTTTTTAAGAATTAAACTACTAAATATATAAAGAATTAGGAAAGCAATTGGAATTAATACTGCACCATAAGTTGCAACACGCGTTGCAAGAATTTGCATTGATAAGCTATGAATCGCTATTAATATACCCACAGCAATTTTTTCTTTTTTATTTATTGCTTTTGAAAAGAAATAATAGAGAAGTGGAAGTAGCATAAACATTAAAATACCAATTGTATTACCTTCACTAAAGAAGAATTTACTTGCTAGTACACGTGGATGATAAATTTCATAGCCCCCTGTAAACCAGCTAATAAAACTTGCCATTGTATACCCTTCATATGTACTAATACCAAATACAAAGAGATCCCCAAAGAAAATAGGTAAGGCAATGATTGATGAAGTAACATAAGTAATCATCTTAATCATCTTTTCTGTGATTTTCATATGGTAAATACAATATGTTAAACCAAATGGTAATATTAAAGTTAAAATATATACCAACTCTTGATAAATTGAAAACTCAAAATTTGTCGTAAATCCCATAATCGAATATGCTGTTATGGCATTTTGGCAATGAAAGTAGAAATAAACAGCCAATACTACTCCATATAAACCACCCACAAGGAGTGTTTTCTTTTTATTCTTATCTTTTAAGAAGAAAGTCCAAACAATTAAGCCTGGAATAATCAAAAATCGCACTATTGTAGAAAATCTTGGTAATCCAAATTGATCAAGAAATCCATATATTAAATAATCCATATCAATGATAGGCTGTGCAATGATTAGCGCAATAATCGCGATACTTAGAACTTTTTCATTAAATAGTTTCGCTAGTTTGTTCATACTTCCTCCTTGAAATGACCTAGTCATTTAGTTATTTTACAATACTTCCATAAATTCTTGAAGTATCTTTTCATTTGGATAATGATATGCTTGCAAGTTTTCTTTCATTTTAGCTAATTTTTCAGGGTTTTTTATTGCCTCAACATAGCCAATATTTAATGCTTGTTGGTTATTTTCAACAATCCATCCATATTCTACTTCAGTTAACTGTTCTTGAATACCACTAACCTTCGTAGAGAGTACTGGAGTTCCTGAAATCAAACTTTCATTAACAATCGTTGCGAAACCCTCATATAGACTTGATAAAACAAATAAATCACAGGCTGCTATATCTGCATAAGGATTTAATTTATATCCTAGAAATAACACATTGGTTAGATTATTTTCTTTCACTATTGTTCGTAATCGTGGTTCTGTCTCGCCACCCCCAATCAAAAACAAGGAATGATTATAGCCTTTTTCTATTGCATATTTATGCGCATATAATAAGCGTTCTAAACTTTTTTGGGGATGGAATCGAGCAACTGCAATTACATTCAAATTATCTCTCTTAATGTTACTATCATGTGAATCTTTTGCATTTTGCTTAATTCTATCTACATCCATTAAATTGTGAATAGAGATACCTTTTTCTCTTTTAATTCCAAATACTTTTTCATATGCCTCTAATGCTTGTTTTGAATCGGCAATATTCAAGTCAATAAATTCAAGAGATTCTTTTACAATTTTCATATGCCTTTTTGAATAGTTGCATACACTATAATCTGTAAGCACCCAATTTATCTTTTTCTTGCTATCACCAAATGCAGTAAAAATTGTACAAAACCCTTCTTTTGCTGCAACTTCTACATCATAGGGTTTCTTTATAATTTTATTTCTTTCAATACCAATTTTTTTCTTAATTAATCCTGTCTTCATGTAAAATAATAATCTAATTTTGCTACATATCCTACCAATATCTAATCTTTTAATTAACTCCATCAACGGTTCATCAACCGTATTAAAAAAGGGAGTTCCCTCAATTACATGGACATAATCTGGAATCTCATCAAGTAACATTCCTCTTTTATGTAAAACTAAACAGTCAATTTCATACTTTTCAGTATCCAATTGACTCATTAATGTATTCAGAACACGGGCTACTCCACCCATTCTCATTTCATCATTTACGAATAAGATTCTTCGCTTATCTTTCATAAATCTTCATCACCAGTTTTACTTTCTTATATTCAAGCAACTTAAAAATAAGTTTCTTCTTCCATGGATAGTCTCTAATTGCACTATCGTGTTGATAGTTAGGATAGTATTTCTTCAAATTTTCCATATTTTCAATCAAATATTCTGGAACAATTGATTTATCGTCAAAATCTTTGATTCGAAGTGTAGTAAGGTCTAACCCATGTAAAATATAAAGATGATATAATTCTTCTATAATCACTTTCTCATTTCCATGATTTTCAACATAACGAATGCAATCATGAATTGCCTCATAAATTTCAAATATTTTCTTGCTTGCAGTATGTGCTATTGATCCAGAGCGTTGAAAGTATACATAAAATGGCTCATGCACCTTGGTCACACATTTTGCTTTATAAATCAAAATAGGGATTGTTGCCAAGTCCTCATAAAATTTTCCTACTGGAAATTTCACATCGTTAAACATTTCCGTTTTAAATAATTTGTTACATGCACTATTATTTATACGAATTAATGAAGGCATTTCTTTTATTGATGTCTTTTCAATTGATCCTCCTGATGCAAACGTTTTAGTTCCGTTGTCATATAGATATTCCATATCACAAACGCATATATCAGCTTGATCTTCAATCATTTGCTTTACCATCTTCTCAATCATTGTGGGCAAAATAAAATCATCACTATCGATAAAACAAACATAATCACCCGTAGCTTGTTTTAGTCCTGCATTACGTGCATCACTTAAGCCACCATTTTGCTTATCTATAATTATAACGCGATTATCTTGATTTTTATATTTGTTACAATATTGTAAGGAATTAT
>NZ_JAVXGL010000042.1:0-17581 GCF_036657415.1 Anaerorhabdus sp.
ATGAAAGAAGATTTTCTTCAAACGTTGAATGTTTGTGTAGAGATTACAAAGGAAGATTGCAAGAATACGTTCTTTTTGAAGAAAATTATTCAAGCGATGTTGAACTTCTTTGCCCCACTTATGTAAAATGACAAAGATGAAATCTATTAGTGTTATTTATAGAATCATGAGTGGAAATTAATGCAATGATTGTAAAATTTAATTATCTTTATAAACAAGACTTTTACATACTTTTTCCAGTAATGTAGGAGTCTTTATTTATTTTAAAAGAAACATGAATTTAATTACTTTATTTGTGTGTTTGATTGATGTTATATTAGTTTAAATATTCTCTTTTAAGGGATGGATTAAATTTAATTTTAATTGGTCTAAAAATATTTATAGAGCCTATGTTCTAATGATATAATAGGGACATGAAAATAAATGATAAGAGACAAACTAAAAAACTAATCCTTCTTGCAAGTTTATTAATTATAATTCTTGTAGTTTTAATATGTTTTCTAAAAATTACTAAAAAACCTGAAAGAGAATGGGCATCTTTTGATGCAAATTTAGAAAATGTTGAAGATATTCCAGTTATTACAAATTTTATTGACCCAACATCGGATAGACGACCTGAAATTGAACGAGAAATCAAATGGATTGTTATTCATGAAACGGATAATCGTGGTTCAAGTGCTAGTGCACTTAATCATGATACTTTCTTGCATACTGATAATTCGCAAGTAAATAGTTGGCATTATACAGTGGATGATAGTGTTATTTACCATCATTTGCCTGATAATGAAGTAGGTTGGCATGCAGGTGATAAGAAAACTGAAGATGGTGGCAATATGACGGGTATTGGTATTGAGATGTGTGTAAACCAAACAGGTGATTATCAAAAAACATTGGAAAATACCGCCAAGTTAATTGCGACACTTATGATTGCATATGATTTAGGGATGGATGAAGTTAAGTTTCACCAAGATTTTTCTGGTAAGATATGTCCACATCGTCTAATTACAGAAGGTCGTGTGAAAGAATTTCGATTAATGATTGAAAAAGAATATAATAAGTATAAAGAACAGGAGAAACAAAATGAATCCAAATAAAGTTATCCAACTTGCGATGAAGACGGGATCACTCTTACTTGAAAGTGGAGCGGAAACATATCGAGTAGAAGATACAATTGTCAGAATTTGTAGTACATATGGAATGACCGATACTAGTTGTTTCTGTACGCAAACAGGAATTATGATGAGTTCAATTTTTGATGGAACAACCTATTCACAAGTTGCCCGTATTCAATCAAGATCCACAAATTTAGATAGAATCGGAAATTTGAATCAATTGTCACGTGATGCATGTTCAATTGAATTACCAGAATATGAGAAACGATTAAATGATATTATTTCTACAAAAACATATAGTGTATTTATGAACATTTTATTCGCTTCAATATGTACATTTGGATTTACTTTACTTTATCGTGGGAAATTAGGGGATGCATTTGTAGGATTTATTTTGGGTGGTATAGTACGCTATTGCACACTTTATTTAGAGTCAAAAGGATTAAACTCATTTTTTAATACAAGTGGCTGTGCGTTCCTTATAACACTCACTGCATTATTGTTAGAGAACTATCATTTGATAGCGAGTAGAAATACGGTTATCATTGGGACGATAATGTTGCTTGTGCCAGGACTTGCGATTACAAATGCGATTCGTGATTCTATTGCTGGTGACCTTGTTAGTGGAACTGCAAGAGCGGTTGAAGCATTATTAATTGCAGTTGCAGTTGCATTAGGAAGTGGGATTGCGCTAACAATTTGGTTAAGTCTAGGAGGTATAATATGATAATAGAAATCATAGGTTCCTTCTTTGCTGGACTAGGTTTTGGTGTCGTCTTTAATATTCATGGTAAGCAACTAGTTGCAGCAGCGGTAGGTGGAACAATTGGATATACAACCTATGCAGTATTAACAAGCTTAGGAGTAGATAATATTATGGCTTTATTTTTATCGTCTATGGTCTTTAGCACATATTCAGAAATATGTGCAAGAAGATTAAAAACACCAGTAATTGTATTCCTTATCATTGCATTAATTATTCTAGTTCCAGGAAAAGGAATGTATTATACGATGCTAGAAATTATTCAAGGAAATACAAACCAAGCAATACTCACAGGAATTGATACACTAGCAAGTGCCGGCGCATTAGCACTGGGAACTATATTTGTTTCGACAGCTACAAAACTATTTTTTAAGAAGATCAAATAACTTAATAGAAATGTTAAGTTTTTTTTAGGATTTCTTTATTCTTCGAGTATTAATAGGTACCGAAAGAAAGGAGAAATTTATGAAAGAGATATTACAAGAATATGGAGGCTTTATTTTATCCATTGTTTTAATCGGTGCCTTAATTGTCAGTTTGAAGAATGGGTTTATTGGTAAAATTAATGACAATATTACAGCGCAGCTAGATAAGATATCTGAAATGGGCGGGTAATCAAATAAAGTGGGTGGAATTGTAAAAATTTATGGAATTATTTTTGTATGTTTAATTGGTATTTTTCTAATGATTAATATGAATACAAGAATATTTATTGAAGATGATATTTTTGAAAGTTCAAGAACCACACAATTATCAACGTTGAATGAGAACTTGTATCTAGGTGAATTGTTTGCGAATGGCGAATATCGTATTGAAATAGAAGACACGATTGATTCATGGATTAAAAATTTTAAAATTAATAAAGACACTAAATTGACATATGTTGTCGATATAATTGATATCCATGAATCACCACCTGCAATCGCAGTGAGAATAAGAGGATATTCAGATTTATTATTGAGTGAAGATGCTTTAGAAATTGACTATACAAATGTTGTTATGTTAACAGAAAGGAAGGATTAATGGATCAACAAAAAATTAATTTTTTTAGAAAACATAAAGGCTTAGTAAGTATGGTGTTGACATGCCTAATGGGTATATTATGCATAGCTTATTACTATCAAGTCATTGAAGATGTAAGTGAATTAATAGAAGTGCCAGTTGCAATTCATCCATTAGGATCAAGAAAAATCATACTCGAAGAAGATATACAAATGATAAGGGTTCCAAAGTGTATAACACTAGAAAATGTAATCCTCGAGAAAGATGAAATTTTAGGTAAGTATGTAAAACCTTATCAATCAGTCGCAACCAATTCGCTTTTTTATGAAGAATTAATAGCGTTAGAAGAAGATATGAATGATGCTAATTTATTTTCCTTAAATGAAGGTGAAGTTGCGATGTCACTCGATGTAAACATTAAAACATCATATGCCAATTCTATTCTTGTCGGGCATCGAATTGATTTGTATTTCCTGGGTAAAGTTACAATAAATGATGACTACAATAATCAAGCTATCGTTCATGGAGAAATTGTAAAAAATGCACGAGTTATTGCAGTAAAAGATGAGAATGGAAAATCAATTGATGAAGATTCAGAACGAGAATCTAGTGTTATTGTTGTTGCTTTAACACAAGAAGATGCCCATTTAGTTGCGGTTGGAAAAGCGATGGGAACGATTAATCCGATGATATCGTATGACAATATTAATCAAGCCGGAACTACTAATTATTTTGATTTAGACAAGATTAAAAATATTATTCTAGGGAATTCAGTAGATGTAACCCTAGTTCCATATATTGAGGAAACAAGTGATGAATCAAACATTCAATGATATCGATTTTGGAATACTAGATACATTATTAAAACAAGAGGATGTTACTGATGTGTCATGTAAAAATGGTAATGAGGTATGGGTTACATCGAATATAAATGGACACTATTGCAGTTCCATTAAAATACACGAGAATGAGATTACTAGAATTGCCAACCAAATAGCCAATAAAATGCAAAAAGAATTTAATCCATCACACCCAAATTTGGAAGGTGACATTCAAAATGAAGATGTTGATTATCGAGTTGGCTGTGTACATCAATTTTTATCACCACTTGGAACAACAATAGTTATAAGAAAAGTTCGTAAGAAATGCTTTTTAACATATGAACATTTAATTCAAGATAACTCAATCACAAAAGAAGCTCTAGACTTATTAATACTGGCTACCAAAGGGAAAGCAAATTTATTATTTATAGGAGAAACAGGGAGTGGAAAAACAGAATTACTAAAATTTTTAATGACTTATATTTCAGTTCATGAAGTTGTAGTTACTATAGAAGATTCTATGGAATTTAATATGCATGAAGTTTCACCCCAAAATTCAGTAACTAGTTTTAGAGTGCGCAGTAATTTTAGCTATTCAGATATCATAGCAATGTCACTTCGCCTTAATGTACAAAGAATATTACTACAAGAAGCTAGAGGGGTAGAAGTTAACGATTTGATTGATGCGATGTCAACTGGGCATACTGTAATGACAACAATGCATGCGCGTTCTGCTGATCATGTAGTTTCGAGAATTATGCAAATGATTAAGAATCCTAATGAAGAATATACCTCTTTAAAAAAACGAATTTATGCATTATTTGACTTAATTATTCGCTTAGATAAATTTCAAACAGAAGAGGGAATTGTTAGGAAAGTAACATCTATTACAGAATTTATTTATGATCCAATTCAAGATAAATGTGAGAGTAATGAAATTTATTATTGCGGCAAAATAAAAAATCATCTATCACAAACACTTTCTAAGCAATTGCTGAGAAATGCAGAGGTTAAGTTATGATAGTGCTATTCATAAGTTATTTAATAATCCTCATATTTATCTTTTATAAAAGAAATAAAGAACCATTTTCATTAGAATCACAGGTATTAAGGAAGATACTTAGCTATTCTTATTTTGAGATTGCAAAACAATGTAATCAGCTTGGCTATGAATATAAGATTAAATCCTATGTTAAGGAAATTATTATGGTGTTTATAGTTTTAGGTGTAATTTGTCAATTTACGATAAACAATTGGTTAGTAACTATCGGTATTTGTAGTATCTATAGTCTATGCTTACCAATTATTCATTTGCAGCGAGTTTATGTGGAGGCACAAGACTCTATTAATGAAGGATTATTTACTTATCTACAAACTGCATTGATGTTATTGAGAGAAAATAAAACAGTATTTGATATTTTAAAACTTTGTGAAGAGTGTTGTGAATATCCAATTAAAGAAGATCTTCATGAAATCAATGCTTATATTTCGAAAACAGGAAAAATTGCAGTTGCATTAACTATGTTCGAAAAGAAATATCCAAATTCATTTGTCAAAAATTTAAATATTGTTATGAAGAATAAAAACAATGAAGGTGCGTTAAGTGAACAATTGATAGATTATTTTTATATGGATGTAGAAAACTTTGAAGTCATTCTAAATGAATTTAAAAGAAAAAGAAAAGCTAATCACACACTTTTCTATTTAATTGAATGCCTTAATGCATTTGGTGTTTTAGCACTTAGGAATTTTGTTTCACAACAGAATCTTAATTCTTCATCGAAGTTAGTAAATGTTTTCTTATTATTCTATGTTTTAAACTTAGTTACTATTTTGTTATATGAACAATGGTGCAATAAAATTAATTATTTTGAATAAAAAGGAGGTGGAAATTATTATTTATATATGCATATTTTCAATTATTGTTGTTTTAGGAATTATCAGAATAAATCAAGAAAATTTAGAAAGTATTAAAGGAGAACTAAAAACGAGTTTTGTTGAATTTGATTATGATTTTATGTTAAATCGTTTATATAAAGATAATGCAAGAAAGAAAGTGGAAAAAAGATATGTTATTACAATTGCTGCTTTGTTTTTTGGTATTCTTATTTTTGAAAGTGAAACAATCACAAAGACTTTATTTTATTCAATAGTAAGTTCAATAATTATTTATAAAATACAATATTTATTTGTAAAACAAAAGTATGAAAAAAATCTTAAACAAGCAGAGATTGAATTTCCCTATTATTTAAATGCACTAAGTATTTTAATGCAAAACAATACTGTCGCTGTTTCATTATTAAAATCTATTGACACGGCACCAGCAATATTTAAAGAAGACATTAAAACATTAGTCTATGACATCCATCAAGGAAAAAAGGTGGGAGTTCAACCCTTTATTGATTTTGCGAATAAATTTCCACAAGTTAAAGATTTAAATAGAATCATGCGTACATTGTATAATTTATCAATTACTATCAACAACAAAGAAAAAATAATGTCATCGTTAGCTAAATTATCAAATGAAAAAGTAAACAGTGCACGGAAAGATAAATTTGATAAATATCTAGATAAACAAGCGCTTATCCCTTGGGTTTCATTTTTATGGGTAGGTTTAGTCATAATTGCAATGTTCTCTACTATCAATCTAGGACAGATTATTTAGTATGAAGGTAACAATACAAATATATTCATTTCTGCTTATTTTCTGTGTCCTATTGTTTATAATTCCTCAAGTAATTTCAATTGCCATGATTTATCGTATTTGCAATTCTACCGCTTCCTATGTTGTAGAAATCATTGAGGTTAATGAAGGAGTGGATAATCAAGGAGAAGTAATGAGAAAAATAGAAAACTATATGGAGAATCATTCAAAAATAGAACTGAAAATCGAAAAGGAAGATATAGACAAAACCTATAATACCTATGAAGTAACTTGTTTTAATAGATTTCACATCGCAATTTTAAATTTAGATTATGAGATTAAAGCATCTAAAAATACAAGGCGGGTGATTTATTAAATGAAAAAAATATTTGTAATCTTATGTATTCTATTCGGTTTATTTTTTAGCTTTGATACTCATGCTGAAGAGGGATGTTCTACAATGACTTACTATTCTAAGAAAGAGTGGGTGCAATATCAAAATTTATTTGATGCGGATTTTAAAAAAGAAGATAGTCATTTTATAAATTCACGATCAGTTGTGATTAAGCAAAACATATTTGGAAAGGTAGATAGGATAAATAAAGTTGATTCGTCTGTTTTTTATGGCAAATCAGTTTATACAGCGGGAGGAAGCAGTGATATCAATTATCCAACAGTTTTCAGTATTGGTTTTGGTAAGACAATACAAGTAGGTAAAATACAATTTCAAATCGAAGCAGTGAATACAAAAACAAAGAAAGCGATAAAGAAGAATGTCTATGTCAATGCAAGTCCTAGTCTTCATAATGGGAGTACTGTTTATTCAAAAGAGAATAAAGTATTGAGTACAGATGATAATGAAAGGGTGACAATAGATTTAGGATTTAAAGAAATAGGTTCCATTGAAATATTTTTTGAAGATGATGCGGATGAAAATTCATATACACTTCATTCATTTCAAATACTTGAATATAAAGTAAAAGAACATGTGGAATGGGTAACTGATGAGATACTAGATACAGAAACTAAAAGTATTACTATGTGTGCAAATCAAGGTAAATATAACCCTGATGGAACAGATGGAAAATGGTTGAAAGAAGCTGCCACATTATTTTCACCGAGTGTTAGTATAATAAGTGATTATGTTCCAATTATTACTTCTAGAGATATTTCATATGATATAGGAAAAACGGATTACATTAGTCCTTATAGTACACCTGTAATTGGTAAATGGATGGGAGGATATACAAGTGGAATTATGGGTTGGTCTGTTATGAATAATACAGATATTAACTATTTTCGCTCCTTTGGCGTAAATCATAAAGAATTTCCATATATTCAAACATCACCTAATATGGGCGTAATTTACGAGGCACATCCACGATATTGGACAAGTTCTCACCTTCCTAATTATTTTGCAAGTTCAAATAATTCTGGGTGGTGCAAGGAGGTTACTGGAAGTTCTAAAACACCTTGTTTTAAAATGGGTGGACATACAAACGACAATCGCTTAAATTTATATGATGTAGAAATATTCAATTATCAAAATGTTGTGGATCCAACACTTAGATTAATCAAAAATAGTAAGTATATTTTAATTAATTTAGACACAAAAGAGGAGAAACAAATAGATGAGGGCATAGATGAAATTAAAAGATTCCATTTCAAGGAATCAGGTAGATGGATACTTCGGGCAAGAATAGAAGATTTAGCTAATAATATTGGTACCAAAGACTCAAAGCCATTTTTAATTGATAATCAAAATCCAAATGCTAACTTTGAAGTGACAAGTGAAGATATGACAAAACCTTTTCCCATTCGTATTATTCCTTATGATGAACATTCAAAAGTAAAAAAATGGAGTTATAGTGTATCAAAGGATGGGGGAAAAACGTACTTCAACCATTCTGAAATATTGACTATACCAGAAGATTCATTTTTAGTCAGTGAAACAGGTGATTATGTTGTAAAAGTTTATATTGAGGATAATGCTGGAAATACCAATATAGTTGAGTCGACTCTATATAACGTACTTATAGAAAGCGCAAACTTTCAAAATGTGTTATCACCGACATATACAATTAACAAACCTAATCCATTGTATCTTCAAATAAAATGTGAAGTGTGTAGTATTGAACCACAAAAGTTACTCGTGTTTTTAGAGGGTAAAGAAATCATTAATCATAGTATTGATAAGGTAGATAATAATCTTGTTTTTGAATTTATTCCAATAACAAATGAAAAGTCAAAATTAGAAATAAAAATAGCTGATAAAGTACTACAACTTGATGTTTTTGAAAAAAGTAAAGAGTTTAAAGAAACTAGTAATAATCAATTAGAATTTAAGGGTATTGTCGCAAGTGGTATATCATCTTTTGAAAGTCAATATAATTTCTATGAAACGATACTTGTAAAGTATTATCAAGACAAACAAGTTTACTATAGTGGTGAAGGAATCGATAATAAAGTCATCCTGCAATCTGTGAATGAATGTGCCAAAATAGAAAACTATCATTGTGTTATGAGTGATAACAGAACACTGAATCATGGAATGGCACGAATGAAATATCAAGATGGTGCAAAATCACTTGAAGATAATTTCAAAATTAATAATCAATTTGTTGTAGAAACTAACTACAAAAAAGAAATGGGTGAATTCTTGTTGCCCCAGTTTTATTTAGAAAGAAAAGAAGGAACTGTATATACGTCACCGCAGAAGTCAACCATAGATGGGGGTAGAAAGTGGTATACAAATCCATTAGCGGATTTGAAAAGCTATTCAATTATTGCAGAAGGTACCAACTTAGGCTTTAATGAATTTAAATGGCAATTCAATAAGCGTTATGACGTGGATAGACATTATTTCGAAACATTTACACTACGATTTGCAGATCCTAAGAATCCATTTCCAAATAAAAAATCAAAGCTATGGAATAATCGTGAAAAGTGGTTCTTAGACTTGAATATAAATAAGACTATTCGCCAAGAGATTTTGGATTAATGCGAAAAGCATTGCAAAAAAAAGTAGAATTGGCTATAATTTAAACTGTTAAAGCGTACTAAAGGATTAGTAGTAAGAAACAAATTGTGTAGAGAAAGTGATGAACGGTGAAATTCACTTACAAGGCGACTTATGAATTCACCTTTATAGTGAGATTAATCATCTCCGGGAGTTTCCCGTTATCAAGGATTAAGGTGTATCCCATTTTTAATGGGGTAAATCAGGATGGTACCGCGATATAATCGTTCCTGTATAGGGGCGATTTTTTTTATGAAAAAGGAGAATTTGTTATGGAAAAGGTACAACTCGTACAACAAGAAGCATTAAAACAAGTTGAATCATGTACAACAATGGATGAGTTACAACAAGCACGTATTACTTATCTAGGTAAAAAAGGACCAGTGCAAGAACTTATGATGTTGATGAAAGATTTATCAGCTGAAGAAAAACCGACATTTGGTCAAGAAGTAAACCAATGTAAACAAGCAATTGCAAGCGCTATTGAAGAGAAACAAAAAATACTTGAAGTTAGTGCAATGTCAGAGAAATTGGAGAAAGAAAAGATTGATATCACATTAGCAGGATATGAACCAACACTAGGTACGTTGCATCCTCTTTCAATGATTTCCCAAGAAATTGAAGATTTGTTTATAGGAATGGGTTATGAAGTTGCGGAAGGACCAGAAGTTGAATTAGATTTATATAATTTTGAACGCGCTAATATTCCAGCGGATCATCCAGCAAGAGATATGCAAGATACCTTCTATATCAATGCGGAAGAATTGCTTAGAACACATACAACTGCAATTCAAACACGACAACTTGAAAATGCGAAAGGTCAATTACCAGTAAAAGTAATTTGTCCAGGTAAGGTCTATCGTCGTGATGATGATGATGCAACTCATTCACATCAATTCACACAAGTTGAAGGATTAGTAGTGGGTGAAAATATCACTTTAGCAGACTTAAAAGGAACATTGAAATTTATGGCAGATAGAATGTTCGGCGAAGGAAGAGAAATCCGTTTTAGACCTTCTTACTTCCAATTCACTGAACCATCTGTTGAAGTTGATGTAACATGTCATATTTGTGGTGGTAAAGGATGTTCGGTATGTAAAGGTACTGGTTGGATTGAAATTTTAGGAGCTGGAATGGTTCATCCAAATGTACTTGAAATGGCAGGGTTTGACAGTAAAAAATGTAGTGGTTTTGCATTTGGAGCAGGTATTGAACGTATTGCAATGCTTAAATATGGTATTGATGATATACGTAATTTCTATATAAATGATGTTCGTTTCTTAAAAACGTTCAATCGTTTCGATTAAAGGAGGGAAGCAATATGAAAATAAGTACAAATTGGCTAAAAGAATATGTTTCTCTTGAAGGAGTAACACCATTACAACTTGCAGATGCATTAACAACTGCAGGGCTTGAAATTGAAGGAGTAGATCCAGTTGCAAAGGGAACTAATTTGGTAATAGGAGAAGTATTGACATGTGTCCCACATCCAGATTCTGATCATCTAAATGTATGCTCAGTTGAATATGGTGAAGGACCAACACAAATAGTTTGTGGAGCTCCAAATTGTAAGACAGGAATTAAAGTAATAGTTGCAAAAGTTGGAGCTGAACTTCCAGATATCACAATTAAAGCTGCAAAAGTTAGAGGTCAAGAATCTAATGGTATGCTTTGTAGTTTAAGAGAACTTGGAGTGAATGAAAAATATTTAACTGAAGCACAAGTTAATGGAATAGAAATTCTTCCAGAAGATGCTGTTGTAGGAAATACAGAAGTATTAAAATATTTAGGTTATGATGATGTTGTTCTAGATGCTTCACAAACACCTAACCGTGCTGATTGCATGGCTATGTGGAGTGTTGCATATGAAGTTGGAGCTGTACTTCGTAGAGAAGTGAAACTTCCAAATTGCGAGAATACTTCAAATACAGGTAGTAAAACTACATTAAAAATAAACTCTACATCTGAAAAATGTCCACATTTCTTAGGTAAAGTAATAGGGAATGTTACTGTAAAAGAATCACCTAAATGGATGATAGATTATCTTCATGCAGCAGGTATACGAGCAATTAATAACATTGTTGATATTTCGAATTATGTCATGCTTGAAACAGGACAACCACTTCATTTCTATGATCTTGCTAAAATGCCTCATCGTGAAATTACTGTTGTTGATGATGTTGAATTAAAATTAACAGCACTTGATGGTATTGAATATGATGTGCAAAAAGGTGATTTAGTAATTACTACTGGTGGAGAACCTACAGGTATTGCAGGTATTATGGGTGGAGATGACAGCAAAATTGATGAAACTACTAAAGGTATAATCATAGAAACTGCACACTTTAACCATGTATCAATTCGTAATACATCAAAACGTTTAGGATTAAGTACAGAAGCGGCATCAAGATATACAAAAGGTTTAGAACCACTGGCACAAAATAAAGCAATGGATCGTGCTGTGCAATTATTAATTGAACTGGCTGATGCAACTAACTTAGAAGAAACAGTAGAATTTGGTTCATCAAATTATAAACCTGTTCAAGTAACAGAAACACTTGAGCACTGTAATAAATTATTGGGAACTAACTTTGAATTAACTGAAGTTGTAGAAGTGCTAAAAGCGTTAAACTTTAATCCAACAGTAAATGGAACAGCAATAACTTGTACAATTCCAAGTTATCGTACAGATATTTTAATTCCAGAAGATATTGATGAAGAAGTAATTCGTCTAATTGGTTATAATCGACTAGAAACAACACTCCCTACAATGGAAGCAACAGCTGGGCAATTATCACATCGTCAACTATTACGTCGTACTACAAAAGCTACAATGACAGGCGTTGGGTTAAGAGAAGTAATAACTTATACATTAGTTAAATCACAATTTGTTGATGAGGCAGTATTACCATTTGGTGAACATATTCACCTTGCATCACCAATGAGTGAAGATCGTAAATATGTTAGAAATAATTTAATGCAATCTTTGTTAGAATGTGTTTCATATAATCAAGCAAGAAGTGCAACAAATGTTAATTTATTTGAAATTTCAAATGTTTATGAAAAAGATATTGTACAAGAAAGAGTGGGTATAATTCTTTCTGAATCATTACAAAAATCAAAACTACATAAGATTGAAATTAAGAGTGACTTCTATACATTAAAAGGATTGTTGACAGTATGGTTAGATAAATTAGGTTTCAATAGTAATCGTATTACAATCAAAGAAAATACATTGGATACTAAACATTTTCATCCATATCGTAGCGCAACAATCTATCTTCAAAATGAATTAATAGGAATTTTTGGTGAAGTTCATCCATCACTTGTTAAAGAATGGGATATTAAGCCATGTGTTTATGCTGAAATCATATTTGATTGTTTAGTTCAAAATAAAACACAAAAAGTAAAATTTGCACCACTTGATCGCTATCCTTCAGTATCAAGAGATATAGCATTAGTTGTGGAACAAAATGTAAGTGCTCAATCAATTTTAGAAATCATCCAAAAAGTTGGTAAGAAGTTAATCAAATCAACAGAAGTATTTGATATCTATCAAGGTGATCATGTTGAAAAAGGATATAAATCTGTTGCATTGAGTATTATATACCAAGCAAATGATCATACATTAAAAGATGAAGAAGTAAATGAAGTACATCAAGAAATTTTAAAGACATTAGAATCAAATCTCAATGCAAAATTAAGAGGATAAAACTTAGTTAAAAGATGAGATAAATTAAACCCCGTAGGGAAGACACGATGAAGTGACCTACGGGGTTTTATATATCTTGTTTTAAGAAGAGAGATTATTTTGGACAAGTGTATCGCATCATCGATTTAGTACGATTGCCATATTCAATTGCCTCAACAGGGCAACGATTAATACAAGCCATACAATGAGTACAATTATTTTCCCATACGGGCTTTTTATCGTTCATATGAATATTGTTCAATGGACAAACAGTAACACATTTTCCACATGAAATACATTTATCAGTTGCATAGAATTTTTTCGCACTTACAAACAGCGGATAAAACATATCATTTATAATACCACTGTTTAACTGGTCTTTTATTGTTATAGGTGTGCTTGGAAAAGACTGATTCTTTTTGATTGTCTCAATTGTTTTATCAATGTCAACTTCTGCTAATTCAATGATATGAAGTGACTCTTCTTTGGAAGGTGTTGAGAATAATGCAATATAGTTTTCGGGCATGAGAATTGGAAAGCAACCGCGATAATTCATGTTTTTCATATGACACAATTTGTTTAAATATTTTTCAGAATTTCCAATACTTCCTGCACAAGTCATTATGAAATAAATATCTTTATTCCCTAAAAGCGTAGTTTTTTCAATCCAGTTATAGAGTATTCGTGGAATTCTCCATGAATAAGTAGGTGCTACAATAATCCATGGTTTGTCTGATTCAAGATTAGAGTAATCATGTTCACGAATCTTATTCAAAAGATTCATTGCTTGGTCTTCAGTTTTTTCACATATTCTTTTGGCAACATATTCACTGTTACCAGTTGCAGAAAAATATAAAATCATATTTACTTATCCTTCCTTTGAACTTGTCGGTTGATAGCTAATTGATTGGACACTGCCATAAATTAAATTAATTAAGTTAGCAATATCTTTCCACGCTGTTTCATCAACGCTCAAGTAATAAAAATTTTTAGTTCCTTCTTTTCTCATAGTCACAATTCCAGAATCTTTTAGGATTTGTAAGTGATGTGAAACAGAAGGACGTGTTAGATGAGTTTTCTTTGCGATTTCTCCAACACGTATTCCAGATAAATCACTTTCTAACAAGACAAGTAGAATCAATTGTCGAGTTTCATCACCAATTGCAGTGAAAGCATTGCGACATTCCTTAAAACCGATAACTATTTTTTGTAATCGTTCTTCACACTCTTTAGACATTTATAATCCTCCTACATATAACGAACATCAATTTTTTCATGCTGTGTAGAGCGAAGAAATTTTACGTTAGGATAACCAAGTACAAGGGTCATTGCTACTTTTTTACCTTTTGGTAATTTCAAAGCTTTTTTAATCTTAAAAGACATATTAGCTGCCATTGTAAAGTAACCGCTATACAATACACCAAGTCCGTGTGCCTCACTAACAAATTCCATGTTTTGTGCTGCAAGCAGACCATTCGTAGAACTCTTCGCTAAAAGCAAAATGACTAAAGGGGCATCAAAAAAGAAGAAATGGTCATTTATTTTATTGTTTTTTGCCATTGGACTAAGCATATCCGCAAAGGGTTTTACTTTTTTGAATAAGCTAACTGCTAATTTTTCAATTTGATCTTTCTCTTTATCAAGGACAATATAAGAAACATCTTGTGAGTTTTTAGCGGTATGAGTTAGTCGACCTGCTTCTAAAATTTGATCAATCACTTCTTTTGAAATTCTATCTTGTTTGAATTGTCGGATGGTTCGACGGTAACGAATAACATCTAAAATAGCGTTTGGATCTAAACGAACATCTTGTAATTTTTCGATTTGTTCTTCATCATAACCACTTATTTTTATGGCTTTTTTAGGACATATTGCAGCACATTGTCCACACATAACGCAATCATTTAGAATAATTTCAGCTTTATCTTCATGCTTTTTTATGTTGTGGGCTACACAATTTTTTATACAAAGTTCGCAACCGATACATTTGGACGTATCGATGTATATTTTATGATTTTTCATGACAGAGTCCTTTCGTTAAACTTCGTTAACCATTATATAAGACCTGTATATTGAATACAACATTGGTAAAGAAAGTCATTACGATAAAGATAAATATTTTCTATCCTTATGACTTTTCGATGAAAATTTAAGAAATTATTATTTAGTGTCTATTCTAGTCATGTTTTTAATTGTTTTATTCCGATAAATTAAATCGTTTCTTTTTATGAATCCACATTTTTCCCAAAAAGCGTTTCCTTTTTTATTGGTATCAAATACGACAAGTGCAACTTTAGTTATTTGCTCATTCTCTAGGGCGTCTAGTGCTGCTTTAACTAAAACAGTACCAATTCCTTGATTTTGTTTTTCAAGTGCGATTGCAGTATGGTAAATATAACCTCTACGGCCATCGTGTCCACTAATAATTGCACCAACAATAACGTTATCATCTAATGCAACAAAACAAGTATTGGGATTGCGATTTAAATATCTTTCGATTCCTTCTTTTGAATCATCTAAATTATTTAAGCCCATACCAGGAGTGTTTATCCATAAGTGGTAAATATTCTCGTAATCTTCAATTGTCATTTTCCGTATTTGCATAAAAATCCCCTTTATTTTTTATTGAATTGTATAAGCGAAAATTTATCTTTTCTTAATCGTAGCCCTTCAGTTTATATCTGTCAAATACAATTATACGTAGTACTTACAATTTTTATGTAGAGTATTAGAATCAAAATAAAACCACAGGATATACGAATTCCTGTGGTATTAATTCTATCTATTCATTTTCTTTTTGATTAGTAAGAAGAGTATAGTAATTCCTGTAACTAGTGATACATATAAACTATATTTTTGAATTGGTGTTTCATCATAACGACAAAGATATGTAGTTGCATCATTAGCGTTGAATCCAACAAGCGTATTATTAGCTTTATACGTTGGTACTTTATCAATGATTTCTCCTTGAGCATCTAGCGCATAGACTTGATATCCTAAGTAATAGGTTATAGGGAGAATATAAGATTGATTAGGTTTAATGTTTTCAATCAATAAATTAGTACCTTCTCGTGTTAACGATGATGATACACTATTTCCTAAACTATCTGTTACCTCGTTAGACAATTCACGATAATCAGGAGAACCTTCAGGTAAATAGTCTGCACCTGCTAATTCAACGCGAACATAGAATGCTGAGTAAAAGGGATCGATAATCGAGCCATCAATGAGACTTGCGTATGACGTATCATAGTTAATACCAGTAGTTCTTGTCAATACTGGATAAATATGCCAAACTCCTTCACCAATTAATAGTACACAACAAACAATTGTAATCAAGAGTGGTTTTATTTTGAAATCGAATAAAGCAATTGAAGCGGGAATTATTAAACAACAAGTGGTCAACATAATAAGACGCCATGTGAATTGAATTAAACCGAAGAATACCATATATTCCCAAGGGAATATATCTAAAGGTAAAAGTAAGAAAATATATCCTAAAATCAACGAATGAAGAATAAAAGGATTCTTGTTTTCTTTTTTTCTGAAAAGATAAACGATAGGTATAATCATCATGAAATAACCAGGATTGAGTAGCATAGACATATCTTTTGCATATCCATGTGTTCCATAACCAAACACGGTTGTATTTGCGAAATACTTCCAAAGTTCAACTGAACTATCCGCAAGAGAACTAGTAGAAGTATAATAACTTAAGTAAAAATTTTGTGAAGTCATTTGTTCAAGCATTGGAAATATAAAGAAAGCAGAACAACCCACGGAAACAATAAATGCCTTGAAAATTGCGATAATAATTTCCTTTGAATGTATCCAATGTTTAATTCTAACAATAAGAAAGAAAATAAATAAAATACATGCGAGTATAAATGTAATGTTATGAGTAAGTGCTAAACAAGTAAAACCTATCACAAGATAATACCATTTTTTTGTATCGGTATATAAAACATAATAGATACCTAACAAAACAAGTGGAAGAAATGCAAATCCCATTACTTCTCCCAATGAACTACGTACATATACATCGGTAATTCTGTAATTACTAAATAAATAAACGGTACCAGCAATATAAGGTGCATAATTATTGTTTGTTACAACCCTACACAACTTCATTGCGAAATAAGAAGATAAAAAAGTAAATACCATTATGATGAATACATAACAAACACTGACACTAATACCCAAATTGTAAAGTAGTGCAGGGATGATTAAGAAGAAGTCACTGTAAAACATAGGACTTCCATAACCGAAATTCATGTTTTTATAAGGGTAGATACGTGGGAGAAATACACCATCTTTAAATGATTGTGCTAATCCTTCAATTCTACTTAAATGAAATAAGGTATCATGTTCTAATGGTAAAAAGTCTTTAATTAAAAATGGATATGCAAAGATTATGGTAATTATTAAACTAAATAATAAATATTTGTAATTTTGCTTCAACCATAATTTCATATTATCCACCGAAGTACCAAGAAGGTAGCCATTGTAGTAAACGTACATAACCGGAC
>NZ_JAVXGL010000043.1:0-16090 GCF_036657415.1 Anaerorhabdus sp.
CAAAACTATGATAACGCTAAAAACAATTATGATACTGCCAAACAAAATCTTGAAAATGCAAAAGCAAATTCTAACTATCAAAATTTATACACCGCAATGACAACTGCGAAAAATAATCTTGATTCTGCAAATGCTCAACTTACTAAATATCAAGAAACATTTAGTTCTGCTGATGCAAAGGTTTCAGAGACATATAAGTCATTGAATAATTCATCTACGTCTTCTTCTGAACTTGAAGATTTATATGAACAGCTAGAAGACTGTACTTTAACTGCCAAAAGTTCTGGAAAAGTAACATCATTAAATGCAACTGTTGGAAGCAAAGTAAATGGTTCAGTTGCTACAATACAAAATACAAATTCATTAAAAATTGTTGTATCTGTTGATGAATATGACATTCAAAAAATTAAAGAAGGATTAACCGCACGTATTACAAGTGATGCAGTTGATGAAGAATTGACCGGCATCGTTTCACAAATATCCCCTGTTGCAACTGCTGGTTCACAAGGAACCTCTAGTGGATTCCAAGTAGAAATCGATGTGACTTCAAGTAATTCATCACTTCTTATTGGAATGAGTGCTAAAGTAGAAATTCTCATTTCAAGTGTTAATGATGTATTCACCGTACCCTTGGATGCGATAGAAACAAAAGAAGATGGTACATCAATTATTTATGTAAGAAATGATACCGGTGAATTCATTGAAACTGCGGTAACTGTTGGTGAAAAAACAGATTATTACGCCGAAATCTCTGGAAGTAATTTAAGTGAGGGAATGGTTGTTCGTGCTAGCGCGAACGAAGAGGAAGCCACGGTAACAAACAATCAACAAACAAACATTCAAGATAAAGGTGGTATGGGTGGATCCTTTACAATTACTGATTCTGCAGGAGGCGCAATGCCTGAGGGTCAGCCTGGAGGTCCACGTCAATGAGTCAATCTCCTATTATTCATTTAGAAAAAATAATCAAACGTTATTTTATTGGAAAACCAAATGAACTCGAAATACTTCATGGTATCGACTTAAGTATCTATCCTGGTGAGTTTGTGTCTATTGTGGGAGAATCAGGTTCAGGAAAATCTACCCTTATGAATATTATTGGAATATTAGATAGACCCACTGAAGGTGAATATATTTTGGATGAAATAAAAATATCAAAAGTCAAAGATCAAGATATCTCTCATATACGTTGTCAAAAAGTTGGATTTATTTTTCAAACATTTAATCTTATTGGAAAAATGTCTGCATTAAAAAATGTTCAATTGCCTATGTTATATGCAGGTATGAGTAAAAAAGAAAGTTCCAAACGCGCTAAAGAACTATTAACTCTTGTCGGTATGAAAGATAGAATGAAACATCAGCCTAATGAATTATCTGGCGGACAAAAACAACGTGTTGCAATCGCTCGTGCAATTAGTAATAACCCTTCTTTATTGCTAGCTGATGAACCCACTGGTGCCCTAGATTCACAAACATCAAGAACCATTATGGATTTATTCCACAAGCTACACCAAGAACAAGGAATTACTATTGTATTAATTACACACTCACAAGAACTTGCGAAAGAAACAGATCGAATCATAACGTTAAAAGATGGCAAAATAATTAGTGATCGAAAAGGAAAAGAATATTATGAATATTTGGGATAATATACTTCTTTCTCTACAAAGTTTACATTCCAATAAAATGCGTGCATTACTTACAATGCTTGGTATTATAATCGGAATTGGTGCTGTTGTTGCAATTGTCACATTGGGTAATTCTATGACTACATCAATAACCGATTCCATGTCATCTTTTGGTATCAATAACATAAATGTTTCACTTGTAGAAAAAAATAGTACCACTCAATCATCTTCAAATGGTATGTCTTCTGTAAGAATGTTTTCAAAAGCAGCTTACGAAGAAAGTGATCTTATTTCAACAAGTATGATTGATGAATATAGAGCAGCTTTTCAAGATGAAATTTCTGCAATTTCACTATCTTCACAATTAGGTTCAACTACTGTTTCTAAGAATCAAACGACTGCAACGGTGAATATACTTGGTACAAATACTGAATATCAAGCTGTAAATAATATTAATTTATTAACTGGACGTTTCATTAATCAAAGTGATCTTGATGAAAGTAAATTAAACTGTATTATCTCTGACACATTTGCTGAATCAATATTTGGAAATATTACAAATGCAATTGGTCAAACAATTGAATTATCAATAAATGGATTTACGAAATCTTTTACCATTGCAGGGATATATGAATATGATGATAGTGGTATGGTTTATTCTGACACTTCATCAATAACAACGGATTGTTATATACCAATTACCACTGCCAAAAAATATAGTAACTCGCAAAAAGGATATAGTAATTTCACTGTTGTTTCCAACTCAGATATAGATAACACAACATTTCTCAATGAAACAACTTCATTTTTTCAAAGCTATTACACAAGAAATGATTCTTACACTGTAAGTGCATCCAATATGGAAAGCATGTTAGAATCTATGACAAGTATGATGTCAACAATAACATTAGCTATTGCTGCTATTGCAGCAATTAGTTTGCTAGTTGGTGGCATTGGCGTTATGAATATTATGCTTGTTTCAATCACAGAGCGCACAAGAGAAATTGGAACACGCAAAGCACTAGGCGCCACAAATTGGAATATTCGGTTACAATTCATTGTAGAAGCTATTGTCATTTGTATGATTGGTGGTATACTTGGTATCCTTATGGGAATCGCACTTGGATCCATTGGTTCTAGTATTCTTGGATATCCTGCTAAGACTAGTGTTGAAGCTTGTTTTATTTCAGTAATCTTCAGTATGAGCATTGGCATTTTCTTTGGCTACTATCCTGCAAACAAAGCTGCAAAGATGGATCCAATTGATGCTCTTCGTTATGAATAAAATTTGACACATAAAAAAGAATGAGCAAACTCATTCTTTTCTATTTTTTAGGAAACCAAGGAATAAAAACAGATGTCCTTTTCTTATATTCTTGATAACCTGCTTTTGTCGCATTTCTTTTTTCAATTAATGGTACTCCTGAAATAAATAATAATGAAAATGTTATAAACGCCGCTCCAATGAAACTTATATAATTCATTGTTGCACTAAAACTTATTGTTGCTAGTCCCCACCAGATAACAGCTTCTCCAAAATAATTAGGATGTCGACTATATTTCCATAATCCACTTTCAATTACTTTTCCTTTATTTTCAGGAATCATTATAAATGCTTTTAGTTGACTATCTGATACACTTTCAAATATAAATCCAATTAACCATAATCCCACCCCAACAATTAATGACCAATGTAGTTTACTTACTCCTTGATAAAGTGTTTGAATCGGCAAGGAAACAATCCACATGAAAACTGCTTGCAATAAATAGATTTGAAAAAGTGAGCGAACTACTACCCATTTTCCCCATTCCTTTCGCCAAGCAGCATACCGAAAATCTTCTGGTTTACCACGGTTTCTAGAGTAAATATGAGTAAATAGCCGTAATCCCCAAATACTTAACAACAAACTAAAGATAACTGTTATTGAATTGATATTATTTGAACTTACTAATAACACCGTATTTAGAAAAATAAAACCTACTCCCCAACCAATATCAACAATTGAATTATTCTTTAACCATGTTCCCGCAAAAAAGAACATTAAAAAATAAATACTTATTACAATAAATGAAAACATATAAACTGACATATTTTTCCCTCTAACGAAGTGCTATCGCAAAAGAATTTTTACCTACGTGTAGCGCAGTTGCTGATGAAATTTCCACGCAATAAGTAGGATCTTTTCCAATTAACATTTCCATTTTTTTCTTAAACTTTTTATATTCATCATTATCACTTGAATAGAACAACACATACTCTTGTATTTCCTTATCCTTTGCTAATGACTTCACTTTTTTAATTACTTTGCTTTCAACACTTTTTGAACTCAATGAAAATCCATAGGCTTTTCCATTTCCTTCTTTATCTAAAGAAAGAATTGCTTTCATTTTAAAACGATTTGCAAGTGATGCAATTTTCGCATTAATTCTTCCACTTCGAGAAAGATTTTCAAATGTATTTAGTACAACAAATGTTTTAATATTTTCTCTTTCTTGTTCTATAAGCTTAATAATCTCTTCAATTGCCAAATCACGCTTACAAATTGCTGCTGCTTGTTTTACCAATAATCCTTGCCCACCTGAATTCAAGAAACTATCAATCAAATACACATTCTCTTTAAATTCTGGATTTTTGTCTAAGAATCGCATGAATCCCTGATATGTTCCACTAAGTTTTGAAGAGACAGATAATATGATTATTTTTTCATAGAAATCTAGATAGTGCATAAGTTCATATCTAATTTGTTGGTCATTTGGTTGAGAACTTACTGGAAATTGTGAAGACTTATCAATTAGTTCTAAAAAATCATCTAATATAATTGTTTTTTTATCTAGATAACTATTCATATCTACAAGCAAATTCATTGAAATCATATGTATTTCATGACTATCCAAAATTTCTTTACTTATATCCGCAACACTGTCTGTAAGAATACCAATTTTACCTTTAGTTTTTCGATAATTATTTTGAATCCACATATCATCAACTTTTGAATTTACAATATGTCCGTATCGTGCCAAAACTTTACTTATTTGCCATGGTTCATTCGTATGTAAATGAAGATTCAAAAAGTCTTTATCACCAGAATAGGCAATAGAATTTCCATCACTTCCTAATTCATTAATCAAATTATTTATATCTATATTTATATTTTTCACAAAGAATTGTGTACAGTAGCGATACATTCCATCAAAGTCTTCTTCTACTATCTCTATATCTTCATACTTTTTCCATTCATTAGTAGCATTATTTTTTGTATCATACATGCTGTTCTTAATACCTTCTATGAATAAATAGAATCCTAAAGCTCCTGAATCTGGAACTTTGTGTTTCTTTAAATCTTTCAATTCGTTCGTTGTTTCATTGACACTTTTCTTAATGATAGGTAATGAAACTTCAAATAATTCGCTGAACGAATTTAATTGATTATTTTCCAAGAAGTTTGCCCATTTACGAATTACTGTTAGTATTGTTCCTTCAGCTGGATTTTTCACAATTTCGTATAAACGTTTTGAAGAACTACTAACAGTTCCAATAAAATCATTTACACTCATTTCTTGTTCATGACTAAAAATAGCTAATCCATGAATGAACTCCGAGAATATAATCCCTGAATTCCCTCTAGCATAATTGATTGCATTTTGACTTATACTCATCAATGTCTCAGTTATAGAAGTACTAATTGTTGCATATTCTACTGCTGATTGAAGTGTATATTGAAGATTCGTTCCAGTATCACCATCCGCAACTGGAAAAACATTTATTTTATTTAATAAATCTTTATTTTTTGATACTTCATTTACTCCTGATTTAAATAATTGGTAAAAATCATGGCCTGTTATAGTATTATTTTTCATATTACTTTAATATAAAGAAACTAATTAAGGCCACTGCCGTAGATACAAATAATCCCCAGCATAAATCAATTATAGTTATTGTTAATGGCCAATTATTAAGTGTTGCATAGTTTGTTAAGTCGTATGTGCCATATGTTACAAGACCAAATAAGACCGCAGATATTACCAATACCTTAATATCACCACTGATTAATGCTGGATTAATAACAAAATAGTACAACGCAATCACAAATAAAACATAGAAAATTAAAGCACTTAACCACTTCACATTAGTTGTCATCAATTCTCCCAATTGCTTTGAATAAAAATTTCTCATCAAAAATAACCAAATTCCATCGATAACAATAAAAATCAATAACGTAATCCCAATATTTTTTAATACATTTGTCATATATTCATTCCTTTTATCCTTTAATTTAATTATAATTTTTCATATCTACAAATCAATGAATACGCTTATGACTTTGCATTACACCTATTATTTACCTTAACATTAAGACTCCGTACAATCATAAAACCCATCTACTCTTATGAATAGATGGGTTATTAGTATAAATTATGTTAAATGCTGTATAACTACATTGTAATATCTTTTCCATTCGATATCTTCATAAATGCTAACAGTGAAATAACAGTTAAAACTGTCAAAACCGTACTCAGTGCTGCCGCTATACCATAATTACCACGTAATACTTCTGTATAGATAGAAATAGTCAATGTTTTCGTTTTCGTTGTATATAAGATAATAGCTGTTGATAATTCGCTTATCAGTGTTACCCAACTCAGTATAGCTCCTGAAATTATTCCTCCAGCCATCATAGGTACAGTAATTTTGAAAAATGTTTTTAACTTACTTGCACCGAGTGAAATACTTGCTTCTTCTATAGACATCGGAATCTGTTGAAGAACCGCAACACTTGAACGAATCGTATAAGGTAAACGTCTTACAATTAAGGCAATTACCATAAGCGCTAATCCCCCAATTGAGAAAAACTTATTTCTAAATGTGATACCAAATGCAATCCCTACAACTGATCCTGGAATAATATATGGAATCATACTCATTATATCTACCGTATTCGTAAGACTATTTCTTCTTCTTACTACAAGATAAGCAATTAAAACCGCAAATAATACAATTAATATTAATGAAATTCCAGGAATTTTAAATGTATTAATAATTGTGTTACCCATTCTTTCAAATGCTGATTTATAACTCATCAGTGAATACCCCTCTGTAAACAATAATCCTTTGGTATTCTTGAACGATGTATAAATTACATAACACTGTGGTACAATTGCAATTCCTATAACAAGATAAGAATATAAGTGCACTAAAATATTGCTCGTTCCTTTTAATTGTTTTTCTTCTATTGTGTGCATTGCATTCATTGTGAATGAGAAACGATTACTTGCAAATTTTTGGATTAAGAAAATAAAAGCTGTAACCAAAATTGCAACAATTGCAATTGCAGAAGCAAAACCATCATCTCCACTTACTTCACTCATGAACTCATTGAAAATTAAAACTGGAAAAGTTCGATATCCTTCGCCAATCAACATCGGTGTACCAAAGTCAGATAATGCACGCATAAATACAAGTAGTCCGCCTGCAAGCATCGTTGGTAATACAAGTGGTACAATAACTTTCAAGAATAATCGCCAACCACTGCAGCCCATATTTTCACTAGCTTCAATCAATGAATTATCAACGTTCTTTAATGCACCTTGAATGTATAAAAAGATAAGAGGAAATAATTGACAAACTAATACAAGTAAAATTCCCGCAAATCCATAAATAGGTGGAACAGCAATTCCTATACCTTTAAAGAAATTTGTAACTACACCATTTCTCCCTAGCAATAAAATCCATGAGTAAGCTCCGATAAATGGAGCTGACATACTAGCTAAAATAATGAGAATTTGTAGAAATTTTTTACCTTTAATTTTAAACATCGTAAAGAAATAAGCTAATGGTGCACCTATCGCAATCGCTAATACAGTTGTACAAAAACTTACTTTGAAACTATTCCATAAAGTACTAGAATAATACGGTTTACTAAAAAACTTTATAAAGTAGTTAAATGTCAATGCTCCTGTTTCTTTATTGATAACAGCTTGATATAAAACAGTGCCTAATGGTAAAACAAGGAACAAAAGATAAAAACCTAGAATCGCCAAAGTGAAAATACCCCAAATATCAAACTTAAATTTATGATTATTTTTCATCACGAACACCAACCACTAAGTTTTCCGTACCATCTTCAGTAAAGATATTTATCTTTTCTTTTTTAACGTTTAACTTGATATGTGATTTTGGGGCAAGTATTCCATCAATTGAAGATTCTTGAATTACTTCGACTCTTTCATTATTATCAACAAGATGCACAAAATAATGTGTATTTAATCCCAAAAATATACTTGAATCAATAATTGCATCCAATCCAGTTCCATTATCACTAATTACAAACTCTTCTGGACGAATCGATGCTTTTACATTCATATCTTTTGTATATTCTGGACGAAGTGTATCAATTGTTATTTCATAATTTTCAGTTAATTGTAATGTTGGTTTATCATTTTTTATTTTAATTGTTGCTTCAAGTATATTCGTACGTCCAATAAACGTTGCCACAAATAAATTACTTGGGCGATGATATAAATCTTTGGGCGAGCCAATATGCTGAATAAATCCATCTTTCATTACAGCGATTCGATCAGAAATTGCCATGGCTTCTTCTTGGTCATGTGTAACATAAACTGTAGTAATACCAACTTCATTTTGTATATCTTTAATGACTGTACGCATTTCAACACGTAGTTTTGCATCTAGATTACTTAAAGGTTCATCCATTAGTAGAACATCTGGTTTAATGACAAGTGCTCTTGCGAGAGCGACACGTTGTTGTTGACCACCAGATAACTTTTCAGGCATTCTATCTTTATAAGAGTCAATTTGCATTAATTTTAGGAAATGTTCTGTATCAGTCTCAATTTTTTCTTTTGAATATTTTCTATTTTTTAAACCAAATGCTACATTTTCTTTAACACTTAGATGTGGAAAGATTGCATAGTTTTGGAAGACCATCCCAATATTACGTTTGCCTGGATCCATGTCATTGATACGCGTATCTCCAAAATAAAAATCCCCACCTTCAATACTATTAAATCCAGCAATCATCCGTAAAAGTGTGGTTTTCCCGCACCCAGATGGACCAAGGAGGGTGAATAATTCACCCTCCCTAATGTCCAATGAAAGGCCCGAGATGACCGTATTTTGGCCGTATTTTTTAACAGCATCTTTAATTTTAATATTTACGCTCATCTTGAAGTCTCCTATCTCTTATTGTAATGATGCAAATAAATCAGTATATTTTGCACTCAATTCATCTTTATGACTATTGACCCATTCACGATCTTCATCAATACATGTGATTGATGCAATTGGTGTCATATAATCTGCAGTTTTTGCTTCTGCAAGAACTGGACGATTTGTTAATGTAGTTCCAAAAATATCTTGAACTTCAGGAGTTAATAAGAAGTCGATAAACTTTTGAGCATTATCCATATTCTTAGCACCTTTAATAATTCCTGATGTAGCTGGTAAATATACTGCTCCTTCTTTTGGATATACTAATTCAACATTAGCTCCATCGCGTACTAATTGTGCACAAGGATCTTCATAAGATAAACCAACAATCATTTCACCATCAGCTACAGACTTATAAACTGCGCTTGATCCTGATGCTACCTTACCATCAAGTTGTTGAATCAATTTTCCTACATAATCCCAAGCTTCTTCAGATTCATAACCACCCATAGCTAATAAGATGTTTGTTAATTGTGCAAATGCACTTGATGAAGTTGCTGGATCACCCATTGCAATCTTCCCTTTTAATGCTGGGTTTAATAAATCTTCATAACTTTCAATTTTAATGTCGCCGATTAAATCTTTATTGACGATTAATACACTTCCATCAAGAACGTAACTTGTCGTAAAACCTGACTTGTTTTGATATGATTCAGGTAATGTACTGTCTGCTGGAGATACATAAGGTTCCCATAAATCAGGATTAGAGATGTATTGTGAATGAGCTCCACCAAACATTACATCTGCATAAGGATCGTCTTTTTCTGATTGAATACGTTTAATTAATTCACCTGTTCCAGCTTGAATTACTTCAACTTTAACGCCATATGTCTTTTCAAATAAAGGGATAACAGAATTCATCAAACCTTCACTGTTTGGAGAATATACAACTAATTTATCGCTACTTGCTGCTCCTCCTTCTGTTGCTGTTGCTGTTGCTTCTGCTGGCTTACTTGCACATGCACCAAGTGATAAAGCCATTGCTGCCATAAGTACTAATGATAGAAACTTTTTCATAGATTCCCTCCTTGTTTCTTTATCCTAATTATAAAAAGTATGGAAACGCTTTCATATACCAAAATCCTACACATTTGTCCGTAAAAAAACAGGTTTCTTATAAAGAAGCCTGTTCAAAGTCTTTAGCTGAACATCCAATATATTTGTTAAAAACAATATTAAAATATTTATAATTCTTGAAACCTGTATCTTCCGCAATCTTATAAAGTGGATATTTTTTCTCTTTTATTAACTCTACTGCTTTTAAAATACGATAACGATTTAAGAAATCATTAAATGTTGTACCCGTCTCATTCTTAAACTTATTATTTAATAATGTAGCACTACATTCTAATTCTTCTACTAAGTCAAACATGACAATTTTATTCATATAATTTTCCTTAATATACTCAATCATCCGCGCAACTACCACGGATTTGTTTGTTACTTGAAGTTGCTCATTATCAATTACTTTATTTTGAATTACACTATCTTTTTTAGACATTTGTGCTTGATATGATCTTTTCATATCAATTTGTTGAATGGCACGGTAAATTGCTTCAATTAATTCATTATGATCAACTGGTTTCAACAAGTATTCGCTTACCCCATACTTTATTGCTTGTTTCGCATAATCAAACTCATTATAACCAGAGATAATAATTGCACTATATGCTATTTCTTCAACTGTTTCTTTAATCATATCAATTCCATTAAGAATCGGCATATTAATATCCGCAATGACAATATCAGGTCTAAATTCTCTTATTTTTTCAACACCTTCTTTGCCATCACCAGCCTCCGCAACAACATTACAGTTTAATTCATCCCACTTAATTGAGTAAATTAAGCCTTTACGAATAAGTGCTTCATCTTCTGCAATAAACACTTTGTACATAATTATTCATCCCCTAACTCAATTATAATACTAACTTTTGTACCTATCCCTTTTCTTGAGGAAATTTCTATCCTCGTTTTATTACCATATAGTAAATATAGTCTTTTCGCAACATTTGAAAGTCCTATATGATTCCCCGTCATTTTACCATCAATCGCTATGACTTTTCTTATTTCTAGTAATTCTTCCTCACTCATGCCATCACCATTGTCTTCGACCTCTATAATCATTAAATTATCTTCAATATCAGCTGTTAACCATACTGTTAAGTTTTTCTTATCTTTATAATTGTGTCGAATACTATTTTCAATTAAAGGTTGGACGATGAGTTTAGGAATAACACGATGATAACATTTCTCATCAATTTTAACCAAGTATTCAAAACGTTCTTGAAAACGAAATTTCATAATTTCTAAGAAACTTTGAATATATTCCAAATCCTCAATGAATGTCACTTTATCAGAACTATCTGAGATACTATAACGAAGTATTTTGGTTAGCTTAAGTATTAAATCACTTGCAGCTTGTTGATTCATAAGCATCGTATAACGAATTGTTTCAAGTGTATTGTATAAAAAATGCGGATTAAATTGCGATTCTAATTGTTTGATTTCAATTTGTCTTCTCAAATCAACCAATTGTTCATTGCGTTTTCCCAACTGTTTAATCTCACGAATCATCTCATTTGTTTCTTCCGCAATGATTTCAAATTCATCATTTGTATGGACGTTTAACTCCTCTAAATTACCTTTTTTAATTTTATCCATTTCATCTAAAAGAATATTTAAGGAATTCGAAGTATTTGCCGATATTCTTCTAGAATAATAATTTAGGACAACCGCTAGAAATGCGGCAACGAGAATCATGATGAGAATTAGACTTTTATTATTAATAATTGAATCTTTATATAAGAAACTCACTAATTCAATACCCGGATAGATTTCTATACTTTGTTTCGAGTAAAATAGATTATTAATTTTGATTTCATTTTCTGATAAATCAATTGCACTACGATTCATTTTAGATATTAATTGAGAGTCGCTTGCCACCAACACTTGATTATGACTGTCTATAATCATGAAATGATCTGCTGGTTTTCTTTCAATTGCTCCTAATAAATCTACATCCTTAACATAATACAGAGCATAACCCACTTCGTCTATTTTATCTGCAATAACTGTGAATTCATTAGCTGAACCTTGTATTGTTGCATTATAACTTAAAACTATACTTTCTTTACTAGCATTACAATCCCTAATCACTAGTTTTTGATAACTTTTATTCACCGCATCAAACTCAATACCTTTAAAGCTTGTAAAAATCATTTCACCTTCATGATCGAATAAGACTAAGTTATATTTTAGATTTGTATTTTGATTTACAGTATATAATTCTTGATAAACTGCAGATTCTTTATTTTTACTCGTGAAAAAATTAAGTATATCTTTATTTTGTGACATTTCTAAAAAACTACGATCACATTGGTATATCATTTCCATAAATTGTTCCTGTATTAATTCATTGCTTAATGAGAGTTTTCGTTTACTATTAAAACCATCATATAACGCTGCAGAAACATAAAATATTACAAGCGCAACAAAAACAATAATAAAGGTAATCTTCAGAATTTGTTTTCTTAATTTTTCTTGGAAACGATTTTTATTATTCATGATTTGATTATAACACAAAAGAAAATTTTCATTTTCATGAAATTAAAGTTATCTATCGAATCCTTTTCACTTCAATCATTTGTCATATATCTCTACTAAATATATAGCATATTATCAAATGGTTAAATAAAAATAGACAAGTTGCAAAAGCACCCTTGTCTTAATCTCTATTTATTTAATAAATTTTTTTCTACATCTTCAATCATAATACTTTCTAAGTAATCCATACATTTTTTATTAATTTCATTACGAAGATTATCCATATAACCTGCCATTCCTGATGAGATTAGGCATGATTTTTCACTATCACCACTATGCCATGAGAAATCTGAAAAATTTACTTCTAGTGCTTTGCCAATATCTCCCAAAGTCACTTTGTTCTCTTTACAATAATATCCACCATCTGTTCTGCCTTCACGAGTTTATATGATTCCTGCTTTTTTTAGTTTTGCCATTACTCGCCGTACACGTGCTGGATTCGTACATATATTATCCGCTAAGCTTTCACTTGATATTGTTCCTTTTTTATGATGAAGAAAAACCATTGCATGGATTCCAACAACTAAATCACTATTCATTTTTACACCTCTCTATGTTCATTTTCACACTAAAATTAGTTATATTGAGAAGAGATCATTAAGTGCCTCACTCATCGTAGGATGTGTGAATATTTGATCCCTTAATATTGTGTAATCAGCATCTAAGTCCATTGCAAGTTTAACTATATTAATTGTTTCATAGGATTCTTCTCCTAGCAACATTATGCCTAGAATCTTATTTGTATCTGCATTAATGATTGCCTTTAATAAACCTGCCGGTGCTTTCAAAACTTGTGCTTTAGGAATTGCAGCCACTGGGAGTTTAGCAACCTTAATATTTAAACCAGCATCACGAGCTTCTTTTTCATTCATTCCAACACGTGAATAGGGTGTTGCAATGAATACACTGTAGGGAATATTATTCCTAGCTGCAGTAGTATGAGTTTGTGTATTTGATAGTTGTCCCCATACGATTCGTGAGTCATCTAATGAAATATATGTATGTTGAGCTCCACCTGTTACATCACCCATAGCCCAAATATTTTCAGCCGTAGTTTTTAACTGTTCGTCTACTTTGATAGCTCCTCTTGATGTTAGTTCCACTCCCGCTGCTTCACAATTCAAATCATTTGTATTGGGTATGCGACCTGTTGCAACTAGTACAGCATCACTTTCCAATTCGTGAATTACACTATCTTTTTCAAACACAACTGTCGGTCCATCAATTAGCTTTTGAATTTTTGCATTTAAGAAAAATTGAATACCTTGATTTTCAAGAATTGATTTGATTTCCATAGCAATATCTTCATCTTCTTTTGGTAAGAAGTTTGGTCCATCTTGAATTACGGTAACTTTACTACCAAACCGACTATATAATGACGCAAATTCTAATCCTATATATCCTCCACCAATGATTGTTAACTTATTTGGCAATGTATCTAGGTCCATTAACTCAGAACTCGTATAGACACCTTTTACTTTATCAATTCCTTCAATTACTGGAACTCTAGAAATTGATCCAGTATTAATAAATATTTGCTTACCTGTAAGCTTTACTGTTTCTTCATTCATAATTACTTCAATCTCTAAAGGGCCTATAAATCTAGCTAAACCATCATAGATTGTTACATTTGGAAGTGATGCTAATTTGTCATAATTCTTCTTACGCAGCATTATCGTTAATTCTCTTTTTTCTTCGACAGCATTTTTATATTCTATTAAACTATCTTTAAATTCAATAGAATTATGTATTTGAGAAGCACTATGAATTAAAGATTTTGAAGGGATGCACCCCACATTTATACATGTTCCTCCATACATTCCTTTATCCTTTTCAATTAAAGCTACTTGCTTTCCTGCCTTAGCTAAATTCCCTGCTAGTGTTTTGCCACCTTTGCCAAAACCAATAATAACCGCATCATAATTTGCATTTTTCATAATAGTCCCTCTATCCTTCTTAACTGTAATCATAATAGTTACAGTTTATAATATAATTATCCCGCGATAGTTTGTCATCGGCAAGTAAGATGCATTTCAAAATTAAAGATGTAAGAAGTAATTTCAAATTAATTACTATATTATCATAAGATAAGTAAATCTATCTCATTTCAAACAGTTCAGCGATTTTTGATATTCTTAAGTTTTTATTTAAATTTAATTAACGCTTTAGTAATCATTATAGGTATAATACGTACCTCTGAGTCCTTTAAAAAAAGAGAGAATTTTCTCTCTTAAGGTTCATCAGCGTAGAACTGTTGACTGAAGAATTATTACCACAAAAATCTCCGCATCCATCAAAAGAAAATTATTTAATAATCTCTATCATGTCTGCTTAAATCACTATACCATAGAAAATAACCTTCAGAATACACTATACTCTTTCAGTAAATTTATTGCCTTTATCCAAGTAATAGACTTATTTTCAATTAAACTCTATATCTCCGTGGGATAACTAAGTCTAAATCATAGAAATAACTATATTTTCTAATCTTTCTTACTTCTTCAATTTTATATAATTGATTCTCTACTTAGTTCATTTTCTATAAATGCAGTTCCGATAGATTTAACTTCATGAGTCAACTTTCTTAATTACAATCGAATTACCCTTCTGCTTACCTTCATAGAGTGCTTGATCAGCCTCTTCAAAAGAATCTGTTGCATGTTCTGTTACTACACAACCCATACTTACAAAAACTTTTAAATTTGGATAATTATCAAAATAAATATCATTGATTGATTTGCGAATTATTTCTAATTTATTTTGAACAATTTTTTCTGGGATTTCTAAGAATAATAAAACAAACTCATCTCCACCCCACCTAACTATTACATCTACTGAACGTATGTTATTATCACAGACTTTTACCACTTCTTTTAAAACTTCATCTCCCGCAATGTGACCATATGTATCATTAATTTTTTTGAAATCATCTAGGTCTAAAACAACAATTGCATTTATACCTCGCAAGTGCTTCAATTGTTCTTCAAAATATCTACGATTATATGCATTGGTCAATGAATCTCTATATATCTTATTGTTATACGACTGAATCGTACGGGCAAATTCTTCCTTTCCGTATGCAGCAAAGAGAGTCTCATCTGTAAACTTAGCTACCAACTCAACTGAATATTCATTTCCTTCTACTTCTACATACAAAGCAATTACAAAGTAAATATCATCACCAATAAATTCAAATTTTGTGAATTGTTTTTTTGACAAAAGCACTTTAGATGAAATACAACAATCACATCTTTTCTTTTTATTCCACACATTGTAGCATTCATAGGGAGCTTCAATAAATTCCCCATTATTGTCAATCGTGTATTGTCTAGTCATTGAAACATCTACTAATCGAACAATATCAAAAATCCGATTCTGTTCTGTGATAAATATTCTTAACTCTTCTTTTGTAAAAATCATGTCCCCCTCCTATATTTTTCTTGCAATAAAGTTATTTAGACTTTTTAATATTTTGTCTAAAATCATTAAATGATTAATATACTAGTAAATGTGAAGAGTAATTAACTCTTCACATTTACATAAATCTCCATTATTTTGCTAAATATCTAATTTTGTTCTTCAACTTCTTCGTCTTCGACTTCATGCCATTTTCTACCAAAGTAGAAACAAA
>NZ_JAVXGL010000044.1:0-15838 GCF_036657415.1 Anaerorhabdus sp.
CAGTAGCTAATAATCAAGGCAATGAAGGAGGTAACAAACATGTCGGCATCTAAAAAATTAACTAAAAAAGATTTAACAATGCTTGGAATTCGTTCATCTTTGTTACAAGCATCATTCAACTATGAAAGAATGCAAGCTGGTGGATGGCTACTTGCTCAATTACCAGCTCTTGAAAAAATCTATGCAGATGATAAAGAAGGATTATCAGCAGCAATGACAGATAACCTTGAATTCATCAATACACATCCAAACTTAGTTGGATTCTTAATGGGATTATTAATCTCATTAGAAGAAAACGGTGAAGATAGAAGTTTAATTAAAGGTCTAAAATTAGCATTATTCGGACCAATTGCAGGTATTGGGGACGCTATCTTCTGGTTCACACTACTTCCAATTGTTGCTGGTGTATCATGCTCATTTGCATCACAAGGTTTAATTATTGGTCCAATTATTTTCGTTGGAACATATGTAACTATTTGGGTTCTACGTATTGTATGGACACATATGGGATACCGTTTAGGTACTAAATCATTTGAAATGCTTCAAGAAAATTCAGATATTATAGCTAACTCTGCAACAATTCTAGGTATTACAGTTATTGGTGCTCTAATTGCATCATATGTTAATATTTCATTAGTACCAGTCATTTCAGTAGCTGGAGGAATTGAAGTAGGTGTTCAAGAAGCATTCTTAGATACAATTTTCCCTAAATTATTACCAATGGGATATACATTATTAATGTTCTATCTACTTAAGAAAAAACAAGTAAGTCCAGTTGTACTTATCGTTGGTACAATTATTCTTGCAATCGTTTGCTCATTCATTGGTATTCTATAATTTATCCCTTTCCTAAAAATATAGAGATGCACATTTTATAAAGTGTGCATCTTTTTATTTTCTTGATATGCTATAATAAAAAATGGAAAGGGTAGCCTATGAAAAAAATAATTATAAGTATCATTGTGTTATTGCTCTTAGCTTTAGGTGGAGGAGTATTTTATATATATACAAATATCTACAATAGTAAACAAAAAGATTTAGGAATTACCGTGACTGAACAAGATCAACAATCATTAAATGAAAAACTTGCAGGTACATTGAATAATGAAACAGGTCGAAAAGAATTTACAGCAGAATTAAGTCAAGCAGAGTCTAGTATATTATTGGAAAACGTTTTAAATAATGTTGTTCCTTGTTCAGATGTTCAAACTGTAATTACACCTGATAATCTGACAATTTCGATGACCGCAATGATTGATGAAGGTTTAAAAGAAAAATTGAATGCTCCAATTCCTTTACCAGATAGTGCAGGACTTCTATTAGTTGCGAGTGTAGATACAATTGATGGTAAAATCAATGTTAATGTAACTAAAGCAGAGATCGGTGGGTTGGAATTACCAACTTCATTTATTTCAAAATACAATACAAGAATTTCTCAAATGTTTTTAGATCAAGGATATAATTCAGTAACATTGCAAGATGGAAGTTTATCTGTTAGTGGTTTTGTAAAAGACTAGTGATAATCAATGACCATCGATGATAAATAAAATAACTTAAACATTTTACGTAGATAGTGAAATGTTTTTTTATATTTAAGAGAGTGCTATACTTAATTTGTGAGGTTGATATGTATGGACTTATTAAAAGACTATAAAAGTTATTGTAATTTAATTACATTAAAAAATGATGAAGATTCAAAAATCTATTATGAGAGTGACCATGCTTTGGTTATCTATAAAGAGTGTATGGATTGTACATTTGTTGCCTGTGATGATGAAAGTGAAATAGAAAATTGTTTACGTTACGTTAAAATAAAGCCAAACACTTCTTTTTGTATTCAACATACAAGATTATTAAACTATATTCCACCGCTTGTTGATTCTTTTCAATGTTGCAATTATGTTTATGACAAAGATAATTTTGAATTTAAACAACGTAATGATATAGAAATAAGAGAATTAGATGAATCTTATTTTGATTTTGTATTTGAACATTATGATGGATATAATAATCCAGATTATATTATGGAAAGACTTGGGAGTGGTAATCTTTGGGGTGCATTCAATGAAAGTGAATGTCTTGGATTTATTGGCTATCATGATGAGGGGTCCATGGGCTTACTACATGTTATTGAAGCATATCGCAAACAAGGAATTGGGGAGTATTTAGAGAGTTTTTTAATACATAAAAGCATTCAAGATAAAAGTATTCCTTTTGCCCAAGTGTATCCAGGAAACATTGCATCAGAACATCTACAAAGGAAATTAGGATTAGTGCCAAGTGATAATGTGATTACATGGGGAGGATATGGCGAGCAATGATTTATTTAAATGATAAGGGACACTTAGAAGAAATTAATATTCGCGATGTTGGCGATAACTGCTGTTTTGGACATTTAACTTTGAATGAGTTAATTGAGAATCAAATGTATATGAAAGTTGATTCGCAAGTAATAGAAGCTTGTACAAGTGCACAGGCAAGGTATAAAAACAGTATAGATAGTTTTGATGATTATAGTTTTGGAATTCTAAATATCATTGAGGTAAATCAGTTATATGCAGATCGCGATCGTGTAGCATTCCTTTTACGTAAGAATCAATTCTTTTTGATTGAACTAGTAGATAGCAATAAAAGCATAGAAGATTTATTTGAAAAAGTAATAAAACGATACTGTAATAATGCGCAGTTTGACATTATAGTATCTGCAATATTAGGTTCATTTCTTCAAGATGGTTATGATGCATTAGATAAGATTGATGAAGTAATTACATTGATGGAGACAAACATTGTTGAAGAACGTGCGAGTTCTAAACTCAATCGTGAAATCTATGCTTTGAAGGATCAAATTAGTATTTTAAAGAATTACTATAATCAACTTATGGAGATTGGAACATGTTTACAAGAAAATGTAAATGATCTATTTACACCAGAAGATTTAAGACATATCAAAATATTTACAAATCGTTGTTCACGATTACTGAATGCATGTATTAGTAAACAAGAAGATTTAGTACACTTAAGAGAAGCATTGGATGCAATGTTAGACTACCAATTGAATAATATTATGAAGTTTTTTACAGTAATTACTACTATTTTCCTACCCTTAACGCTTATAGTAGGATGGTATGGGATGAATTTTACAAACATGCCAGAATTAACTTGGGAGTATGGTTATAGCACAGTGATATTACTTAGTGCTATTGTAGTAATAGGATGTTTTTACTTCTTTAGAAAGAGAAAATTATTATAGAGGATAAAATGATGGATAGTAAAGAAAAACTACTAAAAGAGATTTTGGAAGATGTAGATGCGGAAATGACGGATGAAGAAATCATTCATTTATTGCTAAGTCGGAAGATTGCATCAAAAGATTTTAATTCTAAACTCAGTGTTGGGGATAAGACAGCAGACAACCTTGCGAAATTTGCAGGAAGTTGGACTTTCATTATTATATTTTTGACAATCTTAATTATTTGGATTATGTATAACTCAGTCTTAGGTAAACATTTTGACCCGTATCCATTTATCTTGTTGAATCTAATCTTATCGTGTATCGCTGCAATACAAGCACCAATCATCATGATGAGTCAAAATAGACAAGAACAAAAAGACCGTGAACGCGCGGAAAATGATTATCGTGTTAATGTAAAGACAGAAATTATTCTTTCTGATTTACATATGAAAATGGATAAATTACTAGAAAATCAAAAAAATATTTTAGATAATCAAGAGAAAGACGACTAATGCAACTTTAAGTTGCGTATTTGCAAGTAGAGGTTGGTAGAAATTTATTTGATGAAATTTATGATTAAGGTAGTCAAATAAAGGAGGAATTGTAAATGACTTTTTCAGAAAACTTAAAACTAATTAGAAAAGAAAAAGGCATAACTCAAGAAGAACTTGCAGATATGCTAGAAGTAAGTCGTCAAGCGGTATCTAAATGGGAATTGGACGAAGGGTATCCTGAAGCTGAAAAACTAATGTTACTGGCTAATAAGTTAAATGTATCATTGGATTTTTTGATGGGAAATTCAATTTTGAATGAATCAAATAAATCACAAACAACAGGTAGAATTCTAATCACTTCCTATGATGGAAAAGCAATTATTAATTGTTACAAAATAACTTCATCTAATATTTTTGCAACTAAAAAAGGTGATCCTAAGTATGCACTATTTGGAATTGATGGTTCTTCATTTTGGGGCGAAAATAGTACATTGTTAGGATGGTATAATGATAGTGATTCTATTCAAAATGAAATAAAAGAAATAATGCACGCAATGAAACAAGGTCAAACAAGTTACGAACTTAAATATGCTGTCGCTCCACGAGAAAACTTTGGAAAATTGCTAAAGCTAAAGTAGATTTATATCTAGCAGGATGGTTAATAATTTTTGAAATATTTATCAAATCTGTTCATGAGACTATAAAAAAGAATAGCTTTTAGCTATTCTTTTAACTTAAACACGATATTTACTAGAATGAAGTGCTACTTTAGGTTGAGGCTCTTCTTTTTTTATGAGTTTGTATAAATGTGCTTCAAAAGGAGCTAATTTCATGACTCTGCGTAATTCTTTATCAAGTCCATTATGTAGTAATTCTTCCCCTTGTAATGGTTCATCTAAGGTGATATCAGAAGCTTGTTTTGTTAAGTTAATCATAATGAAATATTCATCCTCTCCTAAGCTTCGTTTGAAACATAAGATACTTTTATGATCTTTGTTTAATTCTTTAAAGGTACCAGTACATAATGCTTCGTTATTTTTTCTAAGTTCAATTAATTTTTTATAAAAATTGTAAATAGATTGGGGGTCCTTTATACAATCTTCAGCATTAATTACAGTATAGTTTGGATTTAGTTTAATCCAAGGTGTTGTGGTAGAGAAACCAGCATAATCTTCACTTGACCATTGTACTGGAGTTCTTGCATTATCACGTGTTACATATTGTCCAATTTTTTTAGCGATAGGAAGTGGTACATGCAACATATCATGCATGGCTTGTACTGAATTAATAGCTTCATAGTCTTTCCATTCATGGTAATCAAGTTTAAGATTTGTCATACCAATTTCTTCTCCTTGATAAATGAAGGGAGTACCATACAACATAAAATTGTATAAAGCAAATGCTTTGGCAGATTCTAAATAATAAAGTTTGATATCTCCATAGCGTTCAATGTGTCGCATGTTATCATGATTAGAAAGAAAATTCGCAATATAACCATGATGTTCCATCATAGCATTTTGCCATTTTCGAGTAATTGATTTAATATCACTGGCATTAAAACGATAAAACTTTCTAAAATCATATTTTCCTAAAGAACCATACCCTAATGTTGATAAATCGAAATGAAAGCACATATCAATTTCTTTATTGTCGGGATTAGTATAATTCATGGCATCTTGCAATGTAACCATGCATCCTTCAGCTAATGTTATAACATCATCATATTTTGACATTACTTTCTCATTCATTTCTTTCAAATAAGTATGAACTTTTGGACCATTAAGAATATAATCATCAGGAAATTGATATCCTTTTTTATTTGGATTTTTGTCAGGTAATCCTGGTTTTTTGTCAATACAGTTAATCACATCCATGCGAAAACCACGAATTCCTTTATTTAAATAAAACTTCATTACATTATAAATTTCTTCACGTACTTTCTCATTTTCCCAATTTAAATCAGCTTGTGTGGGAGCGAAGGAAGTTAAATAATAAGAATTATCACTTTCTTTTGTCCAGGAACTTCCACCAAAGAAACTGAGCCAGTTATTTGGTTCACGATGATTTACGCCTTCTTTGAAATAATAAAAATCACGATAAGGGCTTGAAGGGTTATTAAGTGCATCTTTAAACCATTTGTGTTCAGTTGATGTATGATTCGCAACTAAATCCATGAGAATATCAATGTTTCTATTTTTGCATTCAAGAAGTAATTCATCAAAATCATCCATTGTGCCATACTCTGGATTGATTGCATAATAATCACTTATATCATAGCCATAATCATCATTGGGGGATGCGTAAATTGGACTTAACCAAATACATGTAATTCCCAAGTTTTTTAGATAATCGAGTTTACTAATAATACCCTGAATATCACCAATACCATCGTTATTGCTATCCTTAAATGAACGTGGCCATATTTGATACACCACAGAATGTTTAAAATCTACCATGTTACCCCTCCATCTATAACATTTATTATAAACTCTTTCGTAATTCTTGTATAATGGAGATAAAGAAAAACAAGGAGAAACGATGTGGGAAAATATGTAATGGCAATTGATCAAGGAACCACAAGTTCTAGAGCAATTCTGTTTAATCATGATTTAGATATTATTTCTACAGCTCAACGAGAATTTAAACAATACTTTCCAAAACCTGGTTGGGTTGAACATGATGCAAATGAAATTTGGTTAAGTGTTTTAGCATGTATGACAGATTGCATAGTCCAAGCGGAAATTGATCCAGGTGATGTTTGTAGTTTAGGAATAACCAATCAACGTGAAACGGCAGTTGTTTGGAATAAAGACACAGGATTACCGATTTATCATGCGATTGTTTGGCAATCACGACAAACATCAGGCATTTGTGATGATTTAAAAGAAAAAGGATATTCTACACTTATTGAAGAAAAAACAGGACTTAAAATTGATCCTTATTTTTCTGCGACAAAAGTAAAATGGATTTTAGATCATGTAGAAGGAGCTAGAGAGTTAGCGCAAAAAGGTAAGCTTTTATTTGGTACAATTGACACATGGTTAGTTTGGAAGTTATCTGGACAAGCAAATCACGTTACTGATTATACAAATGCTTCTCGAACATTACTCTATAATATTTATGATTTAAAGTGGGATGAAGAATTGTGTACGATAATGGATGTACCAATGAATATGTTGCCCGAGGTTAAACCATCAAGTTGCATTTATGGGATGACAGCTAGTTATCATTTCTTTAACCATGAAATTCCAATAGCTGGAATTGCGGGTGATCAACAAGCCGCATTATTTGGTCAGGCTTGTTTTGAAGAAGGCTCGGCAAAGAATACTTATGGTACAGGTTGTTTTTTATTGATGAATACGGGTAAGAAACCAATTAAAAGCTCACACGGATTAGTTACTACAATTGCATGGGGTATTGATAATGAAGTTAACTATGCTCTTGAAGGCAGTGTGTTTGTGGCAGGAAGTGCAGTACAGTGGCTTCGTGATGGATTGCAGTTTTTCAAAAGTGCAAGTGAGACTGAAGAATTAGCAGAAAGTGTAAATGATACTGGAGGTGTCTATTTGGTACCTGCTTTTGTTGGTTTAGGAGCTCCTTATTGGGATGATAAGTGTCGTGGTGCAATGTTTGGCTTAACACGTGGAACCAAAAGAGAACATATCATACGGGCTACCTTAGATTCACTTGCTTATCAAACAAAAGATATTTTGGATGCAATGCAAGAGGACTCAAAAGTGAATTTAGTTTCGCTTCGTGTAGACGGTGGAGCCGCTACTAATAATTATCTTATGCAATTTCAAAGTGATTTACTTCAATGCAAAGTTGATCGCCCTAAAGTTTTAGAAACCACTGCACTTGGTGCTGCCAGTCTGGCTGGATTAGCGGTTGGTTTTTGGAAAGATAAAGAAGAAATTAAACAAAAGTTATCAATGGAAAAAATATTCAGTCCAAAGATGAAAGTGGAAGAAGCAACAACGTTTTATAAAGGATGGAAAAAAGCTGTAAAAGCATGTATGGAATACCAAGAAGACTAAAGGAGATTTTATGACAGATATTGTAATAATAGGGGCAGGGATTACAGGATGTTTTTTAGCTCACGATTTGAGTCGATATGATGGTTCAATTGTTGTGTTAGAAAAAGAAAATGATGTAGCTTGTGGTGCGACAATGGCAAATAGTGCAATTATTCATAGTGGTCATGATCCTAAAGATGGCACATTGAAAGCAAAGTTGAATGTTCGCGGCAATCAAATGTATGAAGAAATTTGTAAAGAATTGGATTGTACATTCATGCGCATTGGTGCATATGTTTTAGCGACAAGTCAGGAAGAAAACGAAACGTTATTGCAACTAAAAAAACAAGCGGATAGTCGTCAAGTCCCTTGTTGTCTACATACTAGAGAAGAAATAATAAAAAAGGAACCTCAACTATCAGATCAAGTTATTAGTGGTTTATGGTTGCCTTCAACAGGTATTTTATATCCATGGGAAATCGCAATCGCATTGATGGAAAATGCAATATCAAATGGCGTAGATTTAAAATTAGATGAAGAAGTAATAAAAATCGAAAAAATTGATCAAGGTTATCGTGTAAAGACAAAGAATCAAACCATTGATACAAAGATAGTTATTAATTGCAGTGGTGTTTATGCAGATGATTTGTATGCAACACTAATCCAGCGTAAAGATTTTTCTATTACTGCAAGAAAAGGTGAATACTTTGTATTAGATCATATGAAGAAACCATATGTAAATCATGTATTATATCCTGTTCCAAGTAAAATTGGAAAAGGTGTATTAGTAGTCCCAACTATTCATGATAATATTTTACTAGGACCTACAAGTTATGAAGTCGATGATAAATATGCAATTAATAATACACAAAAAGGATTGGATTTTGTAAGAGGACAATTATCAAAAATTGTAAAAGATGTTCCAATGGATAAACTGATAAGAACCTTTGCAGGTAATCGTCCAAGTGGTAATACAAAAGATTTTATTATTGAAGAATCAAAGGAGTGTCCTGATTTTTTCAATGTTGCTGCTATTGAATCACCTGGACTTGCATCAGCACCAGCGATATCAGAAATGGTTGTGGGATTAATTTTAGATAAACATGCATTAAATAAAAAAGAAAATGTAATTAAAGTAAATCGTCCTAAAGTTAGAGTAAAAGATTGTTCGATTGATGAGAAGAACGAACTTGTCAAAAAAGATAAACGTTATGCAAAAATGATTTGTCGTTGTGAACAAATTACAGAGGCTGAAATCATCGATGCAATTCATCGTCCCTGCGGTGCTACAACTGTAAAAGGTGTAAAGAAAAGAGTAGGGCCAGGACTAGGTAGATGTCAAGGAGGATTTTGTGAACCGCTTGTTGTTGAAATTCTTGCACGAGAATTAAATAAAGACCCACAAGAAATAGTATTAGATAATTTAGACTCTAAGATGCTAGTAGAAAGGACCAAACAAAATGAAAACAATTGATTGTGTTGTAATTGGAGGTGGTTCGGCAGGGTTGTCGGCAGCACTTGAAGTAACTCGTCAAGGAATTCATAATGTCTTGATTCTTGAACGAGATGTTGAATTAGGAGGAATCCTAAACCAATGTATTCATAATGGGTTTGGCTTACATACATTTAATGAGGAGTTAACAGGTCCAGCTTATGCTGAACGATTTATCCAAGAGTTAAATAATTCTTCAATTGAAGTAAAATGCAATACAACGGTAATTCAGATTACAAAGGATAAAAAAATAATTTATTGTAATCCAGAAGAAGGTTATGTGACAATACAAGCAAAAGCTATACTTTTGGCCATGGGATGTCGTGAAAGAACACGGGGAGCATTAGCGATTCCGGGCTATCGTTCTAGTGGAATATGGACTGCCGGAACAGCACAACGATACCTCAACATGGATGGTTATCTTTGTGGCAAGAAAGTATTTATTTTAGGATCTGGTGATATCGGTCTTATTATGGCAAGAAGAATGACATTAGAAGGTGCAACAGTTTTAGGAGTGGCAGAAATCATGCCTTATTCAAATGGATTACCACGTAATATGAAACAATGCTTAGAAGATTTTAATATCCCACTTTACTTGAGTCATACGGTAACTGATATCGAAGGACTTGAACGTGTAGAAGGTATTGTAATATCAGAAGTTGATGAAAAAAGAAATATTATTGAAGGATCGCAAAAACATTTTGATGTTGATACACTTTTGCTTTCAGTAGGTTTAATACCTGAAAATGCCTTAAGTGAAGAAATAGATATTGATTTGAATCCTAGAACGAAAGGACCATTTGTAAATGAAAGTTATAGTACTACTTGCGAAGGAATCTTTGCATGTGGAAATGTACTACATGTTCATGACTTAGTAGACTTTGTTAGTCAGGAAGCAAAGAATGCAGGTAGAATGGTTGCGAAATATATTAAAAATGAATTAGATCATGATTATGGTTTTAAATGTATACAGGGAGCAGGTGTTAGTTACTGTATCCCTAATACAATTAATACTAAAAATGTTGATAATAAAATTGAAATTTACTTTAGAGTTTTAAATCCAAATAAAAATGCAAAAATTAGAATTTTAAAAGATGGACAAGTTCTTAAAGAAATTAAGCGACCTCACTTAAATCCAGCTGAAATGGAAAAAGTCATTCTAGATAAGAATGAAATTGATGATTGCAAAAATCAGATAGAAATTGAGGTGGTTGCATGAAACAAGAATTAATTTGTATAACTTGTCCTATTGGCTGTCATTTAACTGTAGAAATTGAGAATGGTAAAGTACTCTCAGTTAGTGGCAATACATGTCCACGAGGAGTTGTATATGCACAAAATGAATGTCTGCATCCAGTACGAGTTCTCACATCAACGGTTGTCATTAATCATGCTTTATATCCACGATTACCTGTTGTAACAAGTCAACCTATTCCAAAAGAAAAGATGTTTGATGTTATGCGTGAAATAAATAAAATTACAATAGAAGCACCAGTCACAAGAAATGAAATAATTATTAAGAATGTTTGTAATTTAGGTGTGGATATCATAGCATCAAGAAGTATGGGTAGAATTTAATTCTACCTTTTTATGTTCACATAAAGTTCAAATAGTTATCATGCAACTTACATGAATAAGGAATAGAGTTAAGTAAAGGAGGAATTATCAATGAAAATTCAACCTAGTATAAGTCAAATTGAGAGAAAGTATATCTTAAAAGAAGCACAATTAAAAAAATTCATGAACAGTATTTCAAATAAAATAGAGGAAGAAGAACATTTTAAATATACTGTATACAATATTTATTATGAACCAGTAAGTTCAGATCTAATATCAAAAACATTTAAAAGAACAAACTATAAAGAAAGAATTCGATTAAGAAGTTATGGTATTCCTCGTATAAACGATCCAGTTTATATTGAAATAAAAGAAAAACACCAAGAGTTGACTTCCAAACTGCGCTTAGAAATGAGTTTAGATGAAGCATATGAACTACTATGTGAACAACATGAGTGTGGTGATAACCAAATAGATGAGTTATTAAGGAATAGTGGTCTAATTCCTAAATTATTTATTGGTTATGAAAGAGTAGCATATTGTAGTAAGTTTGACCCTAAAGTAAGAATTACATTTTCTATGAATATACGTTATCGTAATGAAGATTTTAGGTTATGTGATTTAGTGGAGAATAAACGCCTGTTTAATGATGAAACGCTGTTGTTAGAAATCAAAGGAGCAGTGGTTCCAAAATGGCTTGAAGACGCATTGAGAGAAGCAGATTGTACATCAATAACTGAACATAGAGTCATGCGAACTTTCAAGAATATTGAAGAACGGCTGAAACTATCAAATAATCTCATTTAAAGATAGCAATACACCTATAATTTCAAGGGGTTTTATGCTATTCTATTTCTAAAGAAAAGAGGTAGGAATATGCGATTTGGAGTTGTAGGAACTAATTTTGTATCAGATTTTTTCATGAATGGCGCAAAAGAGGTTGCAGAGTGTGAAGTAGCAGCTGTATGTAGTGGACGTAAAGAAAATGCGATTAAATTTGCTGAGAAATATCAAATTCCACTAGTATTCGATAATTATATTGAAATGATTGAGTCAAAAGAAATAGATGCAATCTATTTAGCAGTGCCTAATAGTCTTCACTATGAAATTACATGTGAATGTATAAAAAGAGGAATTCCAACACTTACGGAAAAACCATTTGCCTCTAATTATAATGAAGCTAAGCATATGATTGAATTAAGTAAAGAATATAAAACATATTTACATGATGGATTAATTCCAATGTACACAGATAATTTTCAAATTTTAAAAGACAATCTACATTTAGTAGGTAAGGTTCGTCGTGGAGTTTTCGTATTTGGAAAATATTCTTCACGTTATGATGCTTATTTAAGAGGAGAAAATCCAACGACATTTAGAAGAGAATTGTGTAATGGTTCATGTATGGATATTGGCGTTTATGCAATTGGAGATGCTGTGGCACTATTTGGTAAACCTAAAAAAATAATTGCGACAGGAATTCTATTAGATACTGGAGTAGATGGATTAGGTTCATGTACACTTATTTACGATACGTTTGAAGTATGTATCCAACATTCAAAGATTACCGATACTAAAATCATTTCGGAAATACAAGGTGAAGAAGGTACAATTCAAATTGATATGCCAAGTCGTATGGATGGAATGTGGTTTTATCCAAGAAATCCAGAAAGAGCAGGTATGCATAAGGTCGATGAAAGCGGAAAAGTATTGTTGTCAAAACCTAGTCAAGAAGGATTTGCATATCAATTAAGAGATTTCATTGAAAATGTTAAAGAAGGTAGACCTGAATCTTTGAAATTGCCACATCAAATGACATTAGATATCATGGAAGTTTTAACTGAATGTCGTCGTCAAATGGGAGTTATTTACCCATGTGATGAGAAGGAGATTGGATGAAAACGTTGCTTAAGAATTGTGTCATTCATGGAGTCGATAAAGACGCAATCTTATTAAGTGATAATAAAATAGAGAAGATTGGATTCTATGACGATTTAAATCATTATGTAGATAAATATATTGATGTAGATCATGGAATAGTTTTACCAGGATTCAACGACTCACATATGCATCTTTTAGGCGTTGGAAATTTCGTTTCATCTTTACAACTACAAGACTGTTGTACTTTAGAAGAAGTTTATGATTTAGTACGTACATCGTGTGAAAATAAAAAACCAGGAGAATGGATTGTAGGAAGAGGATGGAATCAAGATAATTTTGATAAGGTGCAGTTTCCTACTAAAGAAGATTTAGATAAGATTACGCTTGTTAATCCGATTTGTTTAACACGATGCTGCGGACATGTTGCAGTGTGTAATACCAAAGCATTAGAACTCGCGAAAATAACAAAAGAAACGACAGTTAGTGGTGGTGATATTGAATTTGAAACTGGATTAGTTAAGGAAATGGCAATAGAACTTATTCATCATGCATTTCCACCTTTAACCAAAGAAGATTTAAAAACACTAATTATTAAAGGTATGGAAGAATGTAATCAAAATGGTATTACATCAATTCAAAGTGACGATTTTGTTTCATTAACAAAAGACTATCATTTGCCATTAGAAGCATTTCGTGAACTATGCAATGAAGGAAAATGTAGCTGTCGAGTTAATGAACAATGTCAATTCATTGTACTTGATGATTTAAAAATGTTTATCGCTGAAAATCAACTTTCAAATAAAGGAAATGAAGTGTTTAAACTAGGGCCTATCAAAGTTGTTGGAGATGGATCATTAGGTGCTCGAACAGCATTAATGTCTTCACCATATGCTGATGCGAATACCAGTGGAATGGCAAATTATACCCAAGAAGAATTTGATATGTTTGTAAAATTGGGTGAAGAATTAGGGATGGGAACAATTATTCATACAATTGGGGATGGTTGTTTAGATATGGTATTAAATAGTTTTGAAAAATATTGTACACCAGGTAATCCACATCGTTCAGGAATTGTCCATGTCCAAATAACACGTGATGATCAATTAAAGAGAATCGAGAAATTAAAACTACATTGTTATATTCAAAGCTGTTTTATTGATTATGATTGCCGTATTGTTGAACAACGTGTTGGTTCTAAAGCTAAAACATCGTATGCATTTAAAACATTGTTGGAAACAACTACTGTTTCAAATGGATCAGATTCACCAGTAGAACCACTACATTGTTTGAAGGGTATTGAATGTGCAATAACAAGGAGTACTATTGGATGCGATAATCCATATCGTAAAGAAGAGGCACTAACAATTGAACAAGCTATAGATAGCTATACTAAGAATGGTGCTTATGCATCATTTGAAGAAAAAATTAAAGGAAAACTTGAGGCAGGTATGTTAGCAGATTTTGTGGTTTTAGACCAGAATCCTTATACTGTAAAACCAAGTGAGATTCATAATATTCAAGTGAAAATGACGATTTTTGATGGAAAAGTAGTCTATATGAAGAGTTAGAATTGAAATTGATTGAATTAGCGATGTAAAATAATAGAGGAGGAAATAGCAATGAAAACAGTATGGGAAAAATTAAATAATGTAGAAACAAAAGCATTGTTTGATTTCAATGAAGGATACAAAAAATATCTTGATGCAGGAAAGACGGAAAGAGAGTGTGTAACTGCCGCAATACAATTGGCAAAGAAAGCTGGATTTAAGGATTTCAATGCAATGAAATCGAAGAAGTGTAAAGCTGGGGATAAAGTTTACTTTGTAAATAAAGAAAAAAGTATTTGTTTATATGTAATTGGAACAGAACCATTAGAAAATGGATTAAATGTACTAGGTGCTCACATTGATTCACCACGTATTGATTTAAAACAAAATCCTATTTATGAATCAGATGGTTTAGTTTTATTTGAAACCCACTATTATGGTGGTGTAAAGAAATATCAATGGGTTGCTCAACCTATGGCGCTACATGGTGTTGTTTGTAAGAAAGATGGCACAGTAATAACTGTTGCGATTGGTGAAAAAGAAACAGATCCAGTTGTAGGGATTAGTGATTTATTAATTCACCTTGCAGGTGATCAACTATCTAAGACAGGTAGTAAAGTAGTAGAAGGAGAAGATTTAAATCTATTGGTTGGATCTATTCCAGATGGTAAAGCAAAAGATGATAAAGTTAAATCAAATATACTTAAATTATTAAAAGATCAATATAATATTGAGGAAGATGATTTTATTAGTGCTGAACTTGAAATCGTTCCGGCTGGAAAAGCAAGAGATTATGGATTAGATCGTAGTATGGTAATGGGATATGGCCATGATGATAGAGTTTGTGCATATACATCACTAATGGCTATCCTTGAAATGAAAAAACCTAAACGTACAAGTTGCTGCATTTTAGTGGATAAAGAAGAAGTAGGTTCGCAAGGAAATACAGGGATGCAATCACGTTTCTTTGAGAATACGATTGCGGAATTATTAGATGCGACTAGCACATTTACTGATTTGAAATTAAGAAGAACATTCTCAAATTCAAAAATGTTATCCAGTGATGTATCTGCAGGTTTTGATCCTAATTATCCAAGTGTTTATGAAAAGAAAAATACAGCATACTTAGGAATGGGTTTATGTTTAAACAAATATACAGGCTCTCGTGGTAAGGGTGGTTGTAATGATGCAAACCCAGAATTTATTGCAGAAATTCGTCAAGTATTTGATACTGCAAAAGTTCAATTCCAAACTTCAGAGCTTGGTAAAGTTGATCAAGGTGGCGGAGGAACAATCGCTTATATCCTTGCAAACTTAAACATGGAAGTAATTGATGCTGGTGTGGCAGTTCAAAATATGCATGCACCTTACGAAGTTGTTTCAAAAGCAGATGTTTATGAAGCATATCGTGGCTATAAAGCTTTCTTAGAAAAAATAAAATAAAAATTGACTCTGCGGTTAAATAAAACTGTAGAGTTTTTTTATCTTATAGGAAAGTTCTTCACGATGAATAGAACGATAGAGAGATGAGGAAACTTAAGATAGTGAAAGGTTAGGAGAAAAGACTTGAAATATATTCAAGTTTGACTGTTTCTATGGTATCCTAGTATCAAATCTTG
>NZ_JAVXGL010000045.1:0-15785 GCF_036657415.1 Anaerorhabdus sp.
ATTGAAAATATTAAACTAGCGATTATTTCATTAAGAGCAAACAAGTTACGAGCACTTCTTACGATGTTGGGAATTATTATTGGTGTTGGTTCAGTTATTGCGATTGTCACAATTGGTGATGCCATGACAGGGAACATAAATTCTGAATGGGCAGGGTTTGGAGCAAAAAATATTTCGATTCAAGTGTCAGACAGAAATTCAAATAATTTTGATCCTAGTTTTGATTATAGTAATTATGAATGGAGTGAACCCAAACAAAGTGAATTGATTACAGAAAAAATGGTGGAAGATTATAGACAGAAATACTCATCTAGCATTGAAGCAATTACAATTACAAATACCCTTTCTACAATTCGATTTACAAATGGGCGGTATAAGGTGAATGCTGAAGTTATAGGAGTTAATCCTGATGCCAAAATATCTGATAAAATCCAAATGATTGCAGGTGAATTTATTACCACAAATGACATTTCAAACAAGAAAAAAACGATTGTTGTTTCTGATAGATTTGTTCAAGAATATTATGGAAACCGTATTGATCCTAAAGATGCAATTGGAAATACAATTATCTTAGATAAAGAGAATAAAATAGAAAAGCTCTATATTAGTGGTGTATATAGATACCAAGAACAAGATGGAACAATGGTTTACAATAAAGACTCTGGAACAAAAGCATACATTCCTTATTCACTAGCTTATCAAATACAGGATAGTTCGATTGGATTTAAAAACCTAACAGTTGTACCGCGAGAAGAAGTGGATGCCAAAGAGTTTCTTATTTCTACTAGCGCATACTTTGAATCTTATTATGTAAGTAATGAGAAAATAACTGCAGTAACGAGCAGTATGGCAAGTATGTTGAAATCAATGAATAAAATGTTGGATCAAATTAAATTAGGAATAGGTGGCGTAGCTGCGATTAGTTTACTTGTTGGCGGAATTGGTGTTATGAATATAATGATGGTATCCGTGACTGAAAGAACAAGAGAAATTGGAATACGGATGGCTTTAGGTGCAAAAGGAAGTATCATTCGTTTTCAATTCCTAGTTGAGGCGATGATGGTTAGTCTTTGTGGCGGAATTATTGGAATTGTTATGGGATTATCAATAGGAGCAATTGTGGCCAATGTAATGAAATACCAAGCAAAACCTTCATTATTTGTTATATTAAGTTCAGTTTTATTCTCTTTGGCAATTGGTATGTTTTTTGGATATATGCCTGCAAATAAGGCAAGTCAACTAGATCCAATTGAAGCATTGAGATATGAATAGAATAAAGAGAAAATCAATGTGGATTTTCTCTTTTTCAATTATTAAATATAATGAGTTACTAGTTGATACTGACAATAAATTTGTGAGTGATAGATTAATTTAATATTAATTTTCACCGAATTAAGATATTGATCCTATTAAGTGAGGGTTTTTCTCATAATTATGTTATATTTGATATGATTTTAATAAAAAATAAAAAAGTTTGTAACGTTTCTTAGTTAATTAACACATATTAGGTGAGGGGGGAGATAATGGAACAGTTAAATCAAAGTTACGAAGAAATATATCAATCTTATGCGAAACTGGTCTATGGTTTTCTACTGAAAAAATGTCATAGACATGATCTTGCAGAAGATTTGACTCAAGAGACTTTTGTAATTGCCTTAGAAAAATTAGATACTTATGATCATTCCTGTAAAATCAGCACATGGTTATGTGGCATTGCAAATAACTTGCTTCGACAAGAATTTAGAAAAGAAAAAGAAATTGAACTAAATGAAGATATCATAACTGAAAATATTGACTGGGATTGTGTAGATATTTTGAAGAAAGTTCATGAATTATCAGAACCTTATCGTGAAGTTATGTATTTAAGATTGACTGCAAATTTATCATTTTCACAAATTGGTGAAATTATGGATAAAAGTGAAAATTGGGCAAGAGTAACTTTCTATAGAGGAAAAACGAGAATAAAGGAGGCCATTGAAGATGAAACTACCATGTAGCATTATTAGAGAAATATTACCTAATTATGTTGATAATTGTTGTGAAGAAGAAGCATCTATTTTAGTAAAAGAACATCTAGATGAATGTGATGAATGTAGACAAATATATACAGAAATGATACGTCCAATTAAGCATGCGAAGGATACTAATATTGACTATTTAAAAAGAGTAAAACAAAAAAACAGAAGGAAAATATTAATTTCTATTAGTATTGTTATACTTTTGTTTGCGTCATTCCTATTACTTAAATCATATGTATTTGGAGTAAATTCAAATGATGTTTCTATCAAAGGAAATATTGTTGTAGATAATGGGGTTATACAATATACTGTAAAACCCAATCAACCTGGCGTAATAATAAAAAATTATCATATTGAAAATACTAATTTAAATTACAAAAAGATAACATATACTTTAGTTAAATCATTTAGTTCAGAATACTTAGAGAGTACAATCATAATACCCTTATCAAGTATTGATGATTTAGTAAAAATCGATAATGTAATTATTGAGTCTAAAACAGGTCAAATGTATACAGAACCATTTATTTCATTAATCGATAATCGTATTAAATATGTAGGTGATAATGTAGGGGTTCATAATTTACTAGAGATTGTCGGTATTAACAATTTAAGTTATGATGGTAATCCATTAATGATGATTGATAAGAGTGGATATACGATTCAACTGAAAACCTCTAGTGAACCATATGCAATTAAAGTGATTTATAATAATGAAGTGAAGCAAGAAGCCATTCCTGACTTAAAAATAAAGGCAGAGCTTGTACTTTCAGCAATCGATAATTGCAATACCATGATTTTTGAAGATTCAACAGGTGAAATTTTGCAAGTTAATTTCAAAGATAAGTTTGATAGCTATTTTGAAATTCAAGACTATTATCTAAAACAATCTATAAATTAGAACTGTATGAAGAAAATTAACTAGTTTTAAATTATGAAATATGTGTGTGATTGTTTTATAAAAGGTTCCATAAATATGGAATCTTCTATTTTGAATATGTTTCTACTTCTAACTGTACTTTTTTCAATACTATGGTAAAATCTTAAACAATATATAAAAAAGGAGATATTTCAATGAATGCTCTAATTATGAATTGTAGTCCAGTTAAAGATGGTGCAACCGCAGCAATTGTCGATAAAGTTACCGCTAATTTGCAACAGCGATATGAGGTGAAGAAGTCTTGTATAAATGATTTCAATATAAAATTTTGTATAGGGTGTCGTTTTTGTCATCAAACTGCCATATGCAGACAAAGCGATGATACAGAAAAAGTAATGGATTTATTTGAATGGGCACATGTAATTGTTTTAGTATCTCCTTCGTATTGGGCGGATATCCCAGGACAGTTTAAAGTTTTTATTGATCGATGTACACCATGGTGTAATACTCACAACCCACATGCCACCATTAGCAAAGGAAAAAAGGGTTATAGTATTGCGTTAAGAACAGGTCCAAGCGTAGGAGAATGTCATGGAATAATTCAAACCATTGAACATTTTTATGGACATTTGGAAATTGAATCAAAAGCTAGTCTGGCTTTGTGTGGTATTGAATTTAGGAAAGATGTTTTATCTAGAGAAAATGAAATAAACAAATTTTGTGAAATAATATAGGTATTAGATTCTAACAAGAAATTAATAACCAAAATTTCAGAGAAATTAGAGGTGCAAAAGTTAAAATAAGTAGTACAATGTAAATAATGAATATTTGCTTTATATAATTTATTATCGGAGGAAAAATCATGAGTTTGCAAAAAACAGAGTTTCTAATAAAATCATTAGAAACTTTATTTAAAACTTCAGAAGATTTGCTGTTCATAAAAGACGCAAATTTGACATATATTAATTGCTCACTTTCTTTTGCAATGCTTGTAAATAAGAAATCAGCAGAAGAAGTAATCGGAAGAACAGATTTTGATTTGTTTGATCATGAACTTGCAAAACGATATATCGAAGATGATAAATCACTTATGGAAAGTGAAGTGTCTATTGTTAATAATATTGAACCAATTCCTGATGAAAATGGTAGAAAAAAATATTCTTCGACAAGTAAACATCTTATTCGTGATGATGATAATAGTGTTATTGGGATATTAGGAATTGCTCGTGATGTTACTGCACAAATAGAATTAGAAGAAGAGAAAGAAAAAAGTGAACTTTCTACAACAATGTTTAAAGATATCCTTGAAGCTGATTTAATGAAAAATCAAATGATACGTGCTGAAGGTGATTTGTGGAAAAACTTGATAAAAAATTATGAACGAGTTGATTTTTCTAAAATGGTTAGCTTAATATCAACAGGGTATATTCATGAAGATTATGTAGAGGAGTTCAATTTGTTTTATGATTTGAATCATTTAATAGATAACTATAATCGTGGAATCAAAGAATTTAGTCATATTACATTTATGCGTACTGATAATAAAGATTATCGTTGGATTGAGTTTAAATCAAAAATGTATATGAGTAAAGTCACTAATTCTTTACGACTTGTTTCTTTTTTGCAAGACTCTGATGAAGAAATTAAATTAAAACAGAGATTAACTGCTAAAGCACAACATGATGACTTGACAGATTTGTTGAATCGACAAAGTATGAAGGATAAAATTAATGAATGCTTACTTGATAATCCAAATCAAAGTAATGCTTTATTATTCATTGACTTAGATTTCTTTAAAAATATTAATGATACATATGGTCATCTTTTTGGAGATGAGATTTTGATTAGTGCAGCACAAAAACTAAAAGAGTCATTCCCTAATGAATTGGTTGGTAGAATAGGTGGTGATGAATTCATTGTTTTAGTAGAAGATGTAACAGATATTGAAAAAGTAAAGCAACAAGCAGAAAATATTGTCTCGCTTCTCAAAATACATAGTGATAATGGGGATATACTGGTAACGTGTAGTGTAGGTATAACATTGTTTACATATGGTGGTGATTTTGATCAAGTGCTTGATCAAGCTGATAAAGCAATGTATCATGCAAAGCAAAAAGGAAGAAATCAAGTTTCATTTTATTTGGAAGATTCTTTAAGATAGTGATTAAGTTTGAAACTATAAATACTACATATATATAAAATACCTCAATGAACAATTGATTCAGTTCATTGAGGTATTTTTATATGGTCTATGAAGTTTTAAGATAATTTTAGAACTTTTGTTGAAGTGCAATAATAAATTTTTCAGTTGCTTTAGAAAACACCTGATATTTCTTCCAAACAATATTTAGGCTAATGTTTAATTTAGGTGATAAGGGTTTAAAACAAAGATTACTATTTCCAGAAGTATTTATGATTTTGTCGATTGTTATGCAATAACCCATTCCTTCGTCCACCATTAATGAGGCATTAAATATTAAGTTATAGGTAGCTACTATATTAAGATCATTGCTATCTTTTCTTAACCAAAGAGGAATACCATGTTGCTTTATCGCCTGGCGCGATACGATTAATGGCTTATCCCACAAATCTTCTGGTGTTATAACATCTTTTTTTGCAAGAATGGAATCTTTTCTCATTAAAACACCCCAGGTATCGTTGTAGGGTAATTTAATTGCGTCAAATTTTGTAGTGTCTATATCTCCCAATAAAATTCCAAAATCATATATTCCTTTATTCAATTGATCCATGATATCTACTGCATCACCACTAACAATATTGAAGTGAATATGTGGATAATGTTGCTGGAGTTCTTTGGCAGTATTTGTGATGAGTCTCAAACCGTCGGTTTCTCCAGTGCCTATTGTAATATCACCAGCAATAAATTCATCGGATATATTTATTTCATGTTCAGCTTTTCTCACGAGTTCTAAGATTTCCTCTGCGCGTTTTCTTAGAATCATTCCTTCTTCTGTAAGGGTAATTTTACGATTACCACGAATGAGTAGTTGCTTACCAAGTTCATCTTCCATATCTTTCAATTGTCGGGATAATGTAGGTTGAGACAAATGTAATGATTCTGCAGCTGCAGAGATACTTTGTTCACGAGTTACAGCCAAAAAGTATTCAAGTACACGTAGTTCCATTTTATTACCTCCACTTTAAATTTACCCTTGTTTATATATAACTGTCAAGCATGGTAAACTATTTGGTATAAGTATTTGTTATTGATAAATACAGATGTTACTATTACGTCATCAACAGGGAGGACAAGAAAAGAATGGAGAAGAATGCAAAAAAAGAAGTGATAAAACAGAATCTCAAAGATGCTGGATGTGATTCTGAAACGATTGATTCTTTTATGATTTGTAAAGAAAAAGGCACTTCGAAAGAACAAGTGAAATTGTTGGAGAAACATCGAATAAAATTATTAGATAAAGTACATGAAAATCAAAAGTGCATAGATTGCTTGGACTATTTGGTATATCAAATAAATAAGGAAAATGAGGAAGAAAAATGAAAAAATTTAGGATGTTAATTGTAATAAGTTTGTTGATCCTTAGTGGATGTACAAAGGGGAATGATACACAAACTGATACATTACAACAAATAAAAAATAAGAATGAAATTATTATTGCTACTGAAGGAACTTGGCAACCATGGTCATACCATAATGAAGATAATGAATTGGTTGGTTATGATGTAGAATTGGGTCAACTTATCGCTGAAAAACTTGGTGTCAAAGCAACGTTTGTTGAAGCAGAGTGGGATAGTTTATTCGCAGGTCTTGATTCAAAACGTTATGATATTGTAATAAATGGTGTTGAGATTACAGATGAGCGATTAGAAAAATATGATTTTTCTAATCCATATGCTTTCATTAAGACAGCCATTATTGTTAAAAGTGATAATGATGAAATACATTCATATGATGATTTGAGTGGAAAGCAAACAGCAAATACACTTGCAAGTACATATGCTACACTTGCTGAGCATTATGGCGCTACTACTACTGGTGTTGATGATTTAAGTCAAACAATAGAACTTGTTTTACAAAATAGAGTAGATGCAACATTGAATGCTGAAGTGACTTATTATGACTATATGAAAGTTCATCCTGAAGCATCGTTAAAAATAGCTGCCTTAACAGATGAGTCTTCATTAGTATCAATTCCGATGCGTAAAGGACAAGAATCTACTGCATTGAACCAAGAAATAAATAAAATCATTGATGAAATGATTCAATCAGGCGAGTTGTCCCAATTATCAATTAAATATTTCGGCACAGATTTAGTAAGTGAATAGATTATGGATAATCGGATATTAGAAATATTACTCGACTCGTTTTGGAAAATTGCTTTACCAGGACTGACGATGACGATTCCACTTACAATACTTTCATTTACCATAGGTTTATTTATTGCACTTATTGTAGCAATGATTCAAGTATCAAATATAAAAGTGCTTAAGCAAATAGTAAAAGGGTATGTTTGGATTATTAGAGGAACACCTTTATTAGTTCAGCTATACGTTATCTTTTATGGATTACCTAGTTTAGGTATTTTGTTAGAGCCATTTCCAGCAGCCCTTATTGTTTTTTCATTGAGTATAGGTGCCTATGATTCAGAAACGATTAGAGCAGCAATTGAAGCAATTCCAAAAGGGCAATTTGAAGCGGGCTATTGTGTGGGAATGAGTTACATTCAAATACTATTTCGAATTGTATTACCACAAGCATTGCGATCAGCATTCCCACCACTAAGTAATTCTTTGATAAGTTTGGTAAAAGATACTTCTTTAGCATCTAATATTACTATTCTAGAAATGCTTATGGCGACTCAGCGCATTATCGCAAGAACATATGAACCATTTGCACTTTACTGTGAAGTTGGATTAATATATTTGATTATTTGTACGATTCTTTCTAAAATACAACATGTTTTAGAAAATAGATTCAAATTAGAATATTAGGTGAATTATGATAGAAATTAATAAACTGAAAAAATCATTTGGCAAAAATGAAATATTAAAAGATATAAACTTGAAAGTAAATAAGGGTGATGTGATAAGTATTTTAGGACCAAGTGGTTCTGGTAAAACAACATTATTGCGATGTATGAATTATCTATGCAAAGCAGATGCTGGTCAAATGTTTTTTGATGGTAAGAAATACGAGATGAGTGAAGTGAATCATAAAGAAGCGAAGTCTATTCGCATGAGAACAGCTTTTGTATTTCAAGGATATAATTTATTTCGTAATAAAACAGCACTTGAAAATGTGACTGAAGGATTAATAGTTGTAAGAAAAATGAATAAAGAACAAGCAATTGTGTTAGCGAAGCAAGCTCTAGATAAAGTCGGATTGTCGAATCGCTATGATTATTATCCTCATCAACTGTCAGGTGGACAGCAACAACGTGTTGCAATAGCGCGTGCCTTTGTAACTAAACCTGATGTTATTCTTTTTGATGAACCAACTTCAGCACTTGATCCAGAGCTAATTGAAGAAGTTTTGCTTGTTATTCGCCAACTTGCTAATGAAGGAATGACAATGATTATAGTAACTCATGAATTGAATTTCGCAAAAAATGTAAGTAATAGAATAATTTTTATGGATCAAGGTAAAATTATCGAAGAAGGAGTGCCGGATACCATATTTAACACACCACAAGAAGAAAGAACAAAGAAGTTTTTGAAAATGTTTGACGGCAATTTGGGGTATCATAATGAAAATTAGAAAGATAGGTTGTCTAGTTTTATTAGGTATATTGATGACGAGCTGCCAGAATAAAATTGAAGTAGATTTAATACAAGCAAATCAAACAGGTGAGAAAAATGATAGTGAAGGAATAAATGATGATATGAATGTAGAAATTGTTGCTGAAATTAAAGATCAAATCTTTGATGTAATTATCTATGATAATCGTGCTGCTAATGAATTTCTAATGAAGTTACCGCTATCAATAGAAATGAATGATATGAATGGCAATGAGAAATATTATTATCTAGATGAAAGATTAACTGAAGAAGCAGTTCTTCCTAAAAAAGTAAACAAAGGTGATTTGATGTTATTTGGTTCAGAATGTTTGGTTTTATTCTATGAGACATTTAATACAACTTATAGTTATACGCCATTAGGATTTATAGAGAATACCGATAAGTTAGCGGAAGTATTAGGAAATGGAAGTGTAGTAATCACATTCAGGCAACGTTGAATTTCAAATTAAATAAATAAGGTATTTTCGTAAAATTTAATTATCTGTAAAAAAATCTCTATGATAGAGATTTTTTTATATTCCATGTTATGCAAAAGAATAGTGATAACAAAAGTTTTATTTGGTACAATTAAAACTACAAGGACAAATAGAATAGCGAATTATGAAAGATAAAAAAATAGTTGTACAATTTATGTTGTTAACATTTGGTATTGCATACTCTATTTCTGGATTACTGATTTTTTTAAGTCAATATGGATATAAGGTATATAACTGGGTTGATACATTTGAACAATTTATCATGAATGTTCCTTTTTCTCTTTATATTTTATCGCCAGCCATAGCCTCTTATATTGTTTTAAAGAAGAATAATAAAATTGCAAGTTTCAAAGAGTGGCTTGAAACGGTATTTCATTTTCAAAATAGTCTATTCTCGTATTTATTTGTCATATTTGGTTTAGCTATTTATTTTATTTCGCATATCATAGTAACAAAGGATTTTAAATTTGTTCTTCCATTTTATACTTTCTTCTTATCATTACCAGGTAATCTTATTATAGGAGGATTAGAAGAGTCGGGTTGGATGTATGTTTTACAACCCACATTAGATAAAAAATATGGATACGTTGTGGCGTGTTTATATACTGGATTCATTTGGGCGCTATGGCATGTTCCACTGTTTTTTATACCAGGTACAAATCATGGTGATGGGCTTATAAATTTTTGGATGTTTAATATACAAATAATGTCTTTTCGTTTTTTCATGGGGGCAATTTATAAAATATCAGGAAAAGGTTGTGTATTCATGTGTGTTCTATTTCATACAATGTTTAATGCCGTATCACCAATTTTTGGAACAATGACAATGACTTGGCAAGGAACTATATGTGCAAATGCAGTTATTATCGTGATTTCCTTAATCACGGTTAATTTATATAACAGAAGAAAACAAAAGGTACTTTCGTAAATACTATTTTTATAAATTAAAGTAGCTGATAAATTTGAAAATAGCTTATGATATCTTTTTTTGAATTTTAGATATAGAGGAAAAATAATGCTTGAAAATATTGAAGAAAAACTGAAGAAAAAAAATACAATTCTTTTTTCTAGAGAAAGTGAATGTCTACAGGAATTGATTTTTCTTATTCAACAACAAAATCATCGGACATTAGTATTGTGGGCTTTTGAATGCATAAAAGTTCCATTGAAAACTCTTGAAAGAAAATATTCAGAAGAATTTAGAGCACAAAATGCATTTGAAATATGTCAACGATGGGCAAGAGGCGAGGAGAAAATGCCTGCAGCTAAAAGAGCAATTTTGGAGTGTCATGCAGTATGTAAAGAAATAAATGATAAAAGTGATATAGCGCTTTATCATGCAATAGGGCAAGGATTATCGACAATTCATGTAGAGACACATGCAATAGGTTTACCAATCTACGAATTGTCAGCAATCGTATTTAGTCATAAAGAAGATTACGAAATAAAAGTAAAAGAGAAAATTGAATTTTATAAACGTAAAATTGATGAATGCAAAGAGAAAGTAGATCGTAGTGATTTGAAATGGGCAGGATTTTTAATGAAAGATAAGCCGAATAAAGAGAAGTTATTAGCATTAAAAGAGATAGATAATTAAGGAGGTATATAATGTCAAACTATATAATGGATTTACGTAAAATTGTTGGTCATCGAGCACTACTTCAAGTTGGAGCTAGTGTAATTGTCGAAGATAAAGAAGGCAGGATCTTACTTCAAAAAAGAAGAGACAATCATTGTTGGGGATACGCAGGTGGGTCTGTTGAACTTGATGAAGTTGTTGAAGAAGCTGCGAAGCGTGAATTATTTGAAGAAACAGGTTTGATTGCCCATAAACTTGAGTTTTTTGGTGTCTTCTCAGGGAGTCATACGCATTATATTTATCCTAATGGTGATGAAGTGTCCAATGTTGATATTGTGTTCATATGTAGAGAATATTCAGGACAGTTAAGTATGCAAGAATCTGAGGTTGAGGATTTACAATTTTTCCGATTTGATGATTTACCTAAACAAATATCTCCTCCAATCGCAAGAGCTTTAAATCAATGGGTTGAAATTAAAAGTAAAGGAAATTCATTGAGAAATGTTAATGAACTTCTTGAAAATCTCGATAAAATAAAAACTACAGAATTAGGTAAGAAAAGAATTCTAAAAAATTTAGGTCTTAAAGTTAATGATATTATTGCATGGTGCAAAAGTGTTGTATTAAGTGCAGAAAATATAGAATCGTCAGGGAAAAATTGGTATGTCTATAAGGAAGATTATGTCATTACTATCAATGCTTCAAGTTATACAATAATTACTGCGCATCGACAACAAATAAAATAGTTTTAAAAAATTGAAGATATAGTATAAAATATTACTTGTTCAGAGGTGATCTATATGAGTAATATTGAAGAATTAGTAGAATTTAATAAACGGTTTGTAGAAAATAAGGAATATGAGAAATATAAAACAACAAAATATCCAAGCAAGAAAATAGCAATTCTTTCATGCATGGATACAAGACTTACAGAGTTATTACCAGCTGCTTTGAATATTCAAAATGGCGATGTTAAAATGATTAAAAATGCAGGGGCATTAATTAGTAGTCCACTAGGCAGTGTCATGCGAAGTTTAATTATTGCAATTTATGAGTTAGGTGTTGAAGAGATTATGGTCATAAACCACTATGATTGTGGCATGCAAAATATTCATTCTTCATCAATCATTGAAAAAATGCTTGAAAGAGGAATTCAGGAAAAAGATATTGAATTGATGAATTATTTAGGTATGGATATTAAAAAATGGTTGAATGGATTTGATAATCCATGTATTTCAGTAAAAGAAACAGTCCAAAATATAAAATTGCATCCACTTATTCCTAAGGATATAAAAGTATCAGGATTTCTTATTGATCCAGATACAGGAAGATTAGATTTCATTGCGTAGATTACAAAAGTCATTGAAATTGAAATACAGTTTGGTATAATACAAGAGTATTGACGTGACCCATACGTTAATTAACGCTTTGCATAAAACATTGGAAACTATCAGAGTGTAAAAGGAACCCCGGGTTCCTTTTTTGTGTGAAATGGAGGTTTTCGTATGAAAGAAAACAAAATGGGCAGTATGGAAATAAAAAAATTAGTTACTACAATGTCTATTCCAATCATCATCTCAATGTTAGTTCAAGCACTTTATAACATTGTAGATAGTATCTTTATTGCTAGGGTATCTGAATCTGCCCTTACAGCAGTATCTTTGTGTTATCCAATTCAAATGATTTTAGTTGCAGTTGCCTGTGGGACAGGGGTCGGCATAAATGCATTATTGTCGAGAAATTTAGGACTTAAGAAACAAAAAGAGGCAAATCAAGTTGCCGTGCATGGTTTATTCTTGGCAATTGTGAATGGTCTTGTCTTTGCATTAATTGGTTTCTTATTTTCTAAACAGTTTATTCAATTGTTTACGAATGATGCGGAGATTCTAGCAATGGGAATCAGTTATATGCAAATATGTATGATATTTTCATTTGGAATATTTGTTCAAATTACCTATGAAAGAATTATGCAAGCTACAGGAAATCCTGGTTACAACATGGTAGTTCAAGGTGTTGGTGCATTAGTAAATATAATTCTTGATCCAATCTTTATTTTCGGTTATTTTGGTTTCCCAGCAATGGGTGTGACAGGGGCAGCAATTGCGACAGTTATAGGTCAAATCATTGCGATGCTTTTAGGTATCTTTATCACTAAACATAAAGTAAAACTTGTTCAAATTCATGTACGAGAATTCAAAATGGATTTAACTTTAATTAATAGTATTTATAAGATTGCTATTCCTGCAATTCTTATGCAATCAATTATGAGTTTTATGACAGTATTTATGAATATGATTTTGGTTTCTTTTTCAACACTGGCGGTTTCAGTATTTAGTATTTATTTTAAACTTCAACAATTCGTATTTATGGCTGTATCAGGAATTACAAATGCGATTATTCCAATCATATCGTTTAACTATGGAGCTAGACATAAAAATCGTATATTAGAAACAATACATTTCTCATTAATATTGGCGGTAGGAATTATGTTTGTAGGTACCATTGTATTTCAACTTTTCCCAGAGCAATTACTTTATTTATTTAATGCTAGTGAAGATATGTTAATGATTGGAATACCAGCCTTGAGGATTATCAGCATCTCTTTTATCTTTGCGGGAATGTCATTAATTCTTTGTTCAGTTTTCCAAGCGTTAGATCATGGCAAAAATTCTCTAATTGTTACATTACTGCGTCAAATGATAATTTTAGTGCCTTTGACATATGTGTTGGCTCATCAATTTGGTTTGAATATCTCTTGGATTTCATTTCCAATTACAGAGGGTATTTGTTGTATATTAAGTCTATATTATTTGCATAAAGTTAAAAAGGAAACAATTAATAATCTAGATAATGAAGAGGCGTTATTAAACGGATAAAAGATGGGAGATAAGTTCTCATCTTTTTTATAAAGAAAGTTGAATATTTTTGTTTATAGTGTAATATCATATTAGATAAATAAAAATAGGAAGTGTTAGGTAAACTATGAAAACGATATATTTGTTTCGACACACAATCCCACAAGAAAATTCCGGATATCATAATGAAAGTATACCTATTTCAAAACAAGGTATTAGAGAAATGGAAAATTTATTATCGAAATTACATGTTGATTTTAATAATGTTCTTTGTTCACCATATTTAAGAGCGGTACAAACAGCGCAAATAATAAGTTCCAATTATTTTGTTGATGAGCGCTTGCATGAAAGAAGACTAGGTAAGGAAGAAGAACTTACTGATGATTTCTGGATTCGCCAATATTTAGACTATGATTATAAAAATATTGGTGGAGAATCACTAAATGATGTTAGAAAGAGAATGGTAGATGCAATAGACTTCTATTTGAATCGTATTGATGATAGTCAAACAATAGCGATTGTAAGTCATGCTACTGCCATATGTTCATACCTTTTGTCAAATTGTGCAATTGCTGTTACGAATACCGAACGTAAAGAAAGAAGAATTGTTTTTAATGGTAGTATTATTCTAGATGGTAAAATTAAAACACCAAGCTGTTTCAAATTGGTGTTTAATAATGAAAAATTAATTGAAGTTACATACATTGAATAGTTATTTTCAATTTGTAACTATGTTTTCAGTGTAAGGGTAATTATTTATTCCACCTAAATCATAAACATCTTTATATCCCATAGTAATTAGCTTATTTGCAACATTACGGCTACGATTACCGCTTCGACAATAGACGATGATTGTTGTGTCTTTATTTGGAATTTGTGTCTCAATTTCAGTTTCAATATCATAATCAGGGATTAAAATAGAGCCTTGAATATGTTTTTCTTCATATTCTTCAAGAGTACGTACATCAAGTAGAACTACATCTTCAGATGTAGTCATTTTAGCTTGGGCATCCTTAGCAGAGACTGTTTTATAAGTAGTTTGGGTAGTAGAGCAACCAGTGATAAATAAAAGAGTAATGATTGTAAGTTTACTTAATATTTTCATGATTCTAAAACCAATGCTTTCTTAGGACAAAATTTTACACATTTACCACAACGAATACATTTTTCTAAATCAACAATGGGAGCATCAAAATTATTTTGACTTAAAGCATTTACTGGACAAACTCGCATAGCTGGACATTGATGATTTTTAGGGCATCGTTCATTGATAATAACTAATTTCATAATGTTTTCCTCACTTTTTATATTCATAGTATAAATGCAACCACATGGCTTCACTGTGACTTTATCACAATACCATAAAATGGGCATATTAGATTACAAATGAACATCTTTTCGTTAAACTAATAACATAGCTATGAAAGGAAGGAGTGCTATGAAAAAAGATAGAAAAGTTGTATTAGTTGGAACAGGATTTGTTGGAATGAGTATGGCATATTCATTTTTAACTTCAGGTGGAGTTGATGAATTGGTACTTATTGATGTGGATAAAGAAAAAGCGATAGGGGAAGCGATGGATTTGCAACACGGCTTACCTTATGCTCGAAATAAAATGATTATAAAAGCTGGCGATTATTCAGAATGCAGTGATGCAGAAATCGTGGTAATTACTGCAGGTACTGCCCAAAAGCCAGGACAGTCACGTCTAGATATGACTGCAATCAATGCTAAAATAATGAAATCAATAGTAAGCGAAATAATGAAATCAGGTTTTGATGGTGTACTTCTAGTTGCATCCAATCCGGTTGATTTGATGACATATGTTGCATGGAAAACATCTGGATTGCCTCAAAACAGAGTGCTAGGTTCGGGAACAATTTTGGATACTGCACGTTTACGTTATCTAATGAGTGAATATCTAAATGTATCAACCAATAATATTCATGCATATCTTATGGGTGAACATGGTGATTCAAGCTTTGTTCCTTGGACACATGCTTATATAGGTAGTAAAAGTTTGTTAGAAATAATTGATGAAAAAGGGCATGATTTAAATGATTTAAACGACATTTATCATCAAGTTCAACAAGCTGCATATGAGATTATTGATCGTAAAAAAGCAACATATTATGGTATTGGTCTAGCTCTTAATCGATTGGTACTTGCAATTTTAAATGATGAGCATATTATCATGAC